>NZ_JAPFEA010000106.1 GCF_026169115.1 Intestinimonas sp.
CGCCCAGTCCGCCCTGAGAGGCGAAGACCATGACGGCCAGGGCGGCCAGGACCCGCCCGGCGGAGATGATCTCCCCCACCAGGGTGAGTTGGGCCAGGGAGATGAGAACGGTGCTCCCCAGGATGAACAGGCTGGCCAGCTGCCGGGTGGAGAGCTCTCCCTCCTCCCGCCGGTCCAGCCAGGGGGAAAAGGCGGTGCGGTAGAAGTAGACGCAGGCCCCGGAGAGCAGCAGCTCTGTGAGGAAAAAGACCACAGTGGACATCTCCCAGCCCCCCTCTCCCAGGTAGACGAAGCCGGTGGCGCCGGAGAGCGCCGCCGTGACCGCCGGCATGAACCAGCTGCGCCGGTAGAGCGAAATGTCAAAAAAGGCGAAGGCCACCGAGAAGATGAGGATGGCCGCCGCCACATACCGCAGCCCCTCGGCCAGCCCCCGGAAGGCGAGATAGCCCAGGCAGGCCCCCAGCAGGGCGGCAAAGCCCCCCAGACCAGAGCCGGAGCAGCCCACCATGGACAACCCGAAGGGGGCGCAGCCGTTCAGGATCTCCGCCCCCGCCAACACCGCGGAGAGGGTGAAGCGGATGAGGTATTCCGCCCCCCGCACCAGAGCCGGCGCCCGGAGCACCAGTCTGCCCGTCCGGGCCATCTCCTCCCGGGCCCGCGCTGTTCTTGCCTTCCATCCAACCTTCGCCGCCATGGACGCTCTCCTCCTGTGTATCGGGTAGTGGAGACAGTATAATCCATAATATGGAAATATAACGTCGGAAGAGGGGAGGACCTGTGATTTTCCGATGGGGCACGGGGAGAGGGCGGGGAAGACTTGCCCTGTCGAGCGGTTTATGGTATCATAATCTGATAAAGAATAGGACCGGAGGAAAACCGTGAAGATAGGAAATGTAGAGATCGGCTCCCGGCTGGTGCTGGCCCCCATGGCGGGGGTCACCGATCTGGGCTTCCGCACCATCTGCCGGCGGCTGGGGGCGGGCTACACCATCACCGAGATGGTGAGCGCCAAGGCCCTGTGCTACCAGGATAAGAAATCAGTTCCGCTGCTGAAGCTGGGGGAGGGGGAGCACCCCGCCGCCGCCCAGATCTTCGGCTCTGACCCGGTGTGCATGGAGGAGGCCGCCGCCATCGCCGGGGAGGTGTCCGGGGCCGATATCATCGACATCAATATGGGCTGTCCCGTGCCCAAGGTGGCCAACTCCGGGGACGGCTCGGGCCTCATGCGCACCCCGGACCTGGCAGTTCGGGTGGCCGAGGTGGTGGTGAAGGGGGCGGGGAAGCGCCCCGTCACCGTAAAGATGCGCCTGGGCTGGGACAAGGGCTCCATCAACTGTGTGGAGCTGGCCAGAGCCATGGAGGAGGCCGGAGTGGCCGCCGTGGCTGTCCACGGCCGGACCCGGAGTCAGCAGTATGCCGGTACCGCCAACTGGGATTACATCCGGGCGGTGAAGGAGGCCCTGCACATCCCGGTCATGGCCAACGGGGACGTCTTTGAGGGCCGGGACGCGGTGCGCATCCTCCGCTGGACCGGCGCCGACGCGGTGATGATCGGCCGGGGGTGCTTTGGCAATCCCTGGCTGTTCCAGCAGGCCGCAGCCGCTCTGGAGGACCGGGAGATCCCCCCTCTCCCCCCGCTGGCGGAGCGGTGCGACACCGCTATGGAGCAGTTTGCGCTCAACGCCGCCCACAAGGGGGAGAAGATCGCCTGCCTGGAGGCCCGGAAGCAGTACTGCTGGTACCTCAAGGGGGTGCCCCACGCGGGCTACTGGAAGGAGCAGATCTGCCATGTGGAGACCATGGAGGAGCTGCGCCGGATCACGGCGGGCATCAAGCGGGACCTGAAATGAGAGATCGGAACAGAAAGGCGGGTGAGGGATCGTCTTGACAGAACAGGAATGGGTGGAACGGGCCAGAAAGGGGGACGAGACCGCCTTTGAGGCCCTGGTCACCGCACATGAAAAACGCATTTACAATCTCTGCCGGCGGCTGGTCGGGAACCCGGAGGACGCCGCCGAGCTGACTCAGGAGGCGTTCCTGAACGCCTGGCGGGGCCTGGCCCGCTTCCAGGGGGAGAGCGCCTTCGGCACCTGGCTCTACCGGCTGGCCTCCAACGCCTGCATCGACTTTTTGCGGAAGGAGAAGCGGCGGCAGGGCCTCTCCATGACGGTCTCCCTGGAGGATGAGGAGGAGCGCCAGGTGGAGCTTCCCGACGAACGCTACACGCCGGAGGGGGAGCTGGAGCGGACAGAGGCCCGGCGGGCGGTGGCGGAAGGGCTGGAACGGCTCACACCGGAGCACCGACAGGTGCTGGTGATGCGGGAGATCAACGGCCTGAGTTACGCTGAGATCTGCGCGGTCCTGGGCCTGGAGGAGGGGACGGTGAAGTCCCGCATCGCCCGGGCCAGGAACGCCCTGCGAAAAGTTTTGACGGAGCAGGGGAACTTTTTCAGCGAACGTTCGTCTAGATAGCTAGATCGGAACGAAACAAGGAGAGGAGGTGACCTGGGGATGTGCGACTGTGACCGCGCGCTGGAGCTCTTGAGCCTGGAGCTGGACGGCGCGCTGACCCCGGAGGAGGGGCGCACGCTGACGGCCCATCTCAACGGCTGCGAGGCGTGCCGCCGGACGGCGGAGGAGCTGCGGCAGCTCCACACCATCCTGCCTGAGTTGGAGGAGGAGGTGCCCGCCGGGCTCCACCAGGCCATCATGGACAGGGTGGGGGCAGAAAAGGTGATCCCCTTCTCCGGGGGCCGCAGAAAGGGCCAGATCCGCCAGTGGGCGTCTCTGGCGGCGGTCTTTGCGGTGATCCTGCTGGGGGCGGGCGCTTTGAAGAGCGTACAGAGCGGCGTTGTTCCTGCCGACGTACCGTCGATGGTCAGCGCCGGGGCGGAAGTCGCGCCCCGCGAGGCCGCCGACGCGATACCGGGCGCGGAAGCCGCCCAGGAGAGCGGGATGAGCGGCGATGGGGAGACCGCGCTGCGGCTGAACCCGCCAGAGTCGCTCCAGCCCGTGGCGGACGGGGCGGACAGCCAGGAAAAAATCGGTCAGGCCGTCCCCTTTGGGGCGGTGCAGGCAGAGGCTGCGCCCAACGGGGCCTCCGGGCCGGAAGGGGCCGATGCGGAGACCCTGCGGGCCAACTGCGCCGCCTGGCTGGCGGAGTCCGCCTTTGACCAGAGAGACCGGGTGGATACCAGCCTTATGACGGTGACGCCGGTCACCGAGGGCGATTTGGCGGCTGCCATCTGCGACGACGGCAGCACAGAGCTGCTGGACGATGCCGACTGGGTCGTTACCCTGGGGGACACCGCCGGCCACGACTTTGCCATCCTGCTCTGCGACAGGGAGACCCTGGCCGTTTTGGGCTATGTGCCCATTGCGTGACGAAACAAAAAAAGTCCGTGCTCACGATTTTTCCGTGAGCACGGACTTTTTTGCCTGTTTCAACGTGAGCACGCCGCCCCAGCCGGGAGCAGAGCGGGGAAGTCGGACCAGCGCTCCAGGGACAGGTGGGGAGCGGTGGGGTCTCCGTCCGGGGACCAGAGGAAGGAGCGGGCGCCGGTGTACCAAACCGGCTGGATACCGCAGGCGGCGGCTCCGTCGATGTCGCAGACGGGGTTGTCGCCGCAGTACCACACCTCGTCGGGCTCCAGGCCGGCCATGGTGAGGGCCAGACGGAAGATCCGAGGGCTGGGCTTGCGGAAGACGTACTCACTGGTGGCCAGGATGAATTCAAAGCGATGGTTGGGAAGGAGCCGGTCCAGCCGCTCCCGAAGGGCATCGCCGGAGAAGGAGAGATTGCTGATGACGCCGGTGCGGATGCCCGCCGCCGCCAGGAAGTCCAGCAGAGGGCGGATGCCCTCAGTGGGGCGGCCGGGAGCGGCCGCATCCCAGTAAAGCCGCTCCAGCTCCGGCCCCGGCAGGGAGAAGGAGAGCAGCTGGGCGGCAAAGACATACCGCTGGAAGGGGAGGTTGTGGGTCTCGTAGAGGGGGATGTGGCCGTCGGTGGTGCGGAACCGCTCCATCTCCTCCTCCAGAGCGTCGACGAAGTCGGCCAGCTCCCGGGCGGTGCGGCCCAGGGGATTGGCGTCGGCATGGGCGAGCACCGCCGCCATGCCCAGCTCCTTGTTGAAATAGGGCTCGTCGATCAGCGTCTGGCCGTAGTCAAAGAGGACCATCTTGGGGGCTTGCGGAGCCATGGAAAATTCTCCTTTCGTGGCAGGCAAATCGTGTTTTCTTCCGCAATCATACTGGTTTCGGTGACAGTTGTCAAAGGAAAGCCTCTGACAGTTGGAAGGAATTTGCATGGAGACTACATTTTTTATAAAAAATAAGTTGTCAAGCGGCGTACATTGAGATATAATGACTAAGACAGTGACGCATACAAACGGGCGGCGCTTTCGTGAGATCCCAAATGTAAGGAGAGGAAACAAGATATGAGCTATTCCGTACAAAATATTCGTAACGTATGCCTGCTGGGCCATGGTGGAAACGGAAAGACTTCCCTGGCTGAGAGCATGCTGTTTCAGACCGGCGCCATTGACCGCCTGGGTAAGGTGACTGACGGAAATACCACCTGCGACTACGATGCCGAAGAGACCCGCCGTCAGTTTTCCATCTCCACCGCCGTGGCGCCCGTGGAATATAAGGGCTGCAAAATCAACATTCTGGATACCCCCGGTTACTTCGATTTCTCCGGCGAGGTCATGGAGGCCCTCCGGGTGGCCGACGCCGCCATCATTGTCTGCTCCGCCAAGAGCGGCATGAGCGTGGGCGCTGAGAAGGCGTGGAAGTACTGTGAGGAGCGGAAGATGCCCCGCATCCTCTACATCTCCAAGACCGACGAGGACAACGCCGACTATAACGCCGCCTTTGAGACCCTCCGGGAGCGCTTCGGCAAGAATGTGGCCCCTGTGGTGGCCCCCATCTGGGATGAGGACAAGAAGGTCATCGGCATCATCGACGTGCTCAATAAGCGCGCCTACGACATCGAAAATGGCAAGCGCCATGAGATCCCCGTGCCTGAGAACAAGCTGGAGGTCCTGGACGAGCTCTACAATTCCCTGGTGGAGTCCGTGGCCGAGACCAGCGAGGAGTTCATGGACCGCTTCTTCAATGGCGAGGAGTTCACCTACGCCGAGATGATCCAGGGTCTCCACGCTGGCGTGAAGGACCTCTCCCTCTTCCCCGTGGTGTGCGGCTCCGCCCTCACCGGCCTGGGCACCCAGATGCTGCTGGACAACATCGTCAACCTCCTGCCCTCTCCCCTGGAGGGCGCCGCTGTCATGGGAGAGGACGACCACGGCGACATGGTGGAGTTTGCCGTCTCCCCCGGCGCCGTGCCCGCCGCCTTTGTGTGGAAGACCGTCTCCGACCAGTACGGAAAGTACTCCTATGTGAAGGTCCTCTCCGGCACCATCGAGTCGGATATGCCCATGGTCAACGCCCGCACCGGCGTAACCGAGAAGCTGGGCCGTCTCTATCAGGTAAAGGGCAAGAAGACCGAGGAAGTGAAAAAGCTCTCCTGCGGCGACATCGGCGCCATCGGCAAGATGGATAAGCTCAAGACCGGCGATACCCTGTGCGACCCCCGCAACGTCATCAAGCTGGAGCCCATCGCCTTCCCCGAGCCGGTGTACTCCATGGCCATCGCCCCCAAGACCAAGGGCCAGGACGACAAGATCGCCGCCGGCCTTGCCCGTCTGGGTGAGGAGGATCAGACCTTCACGGTGGTCAACAACGCCGAGACCCGTCAGGTGGTGATCTCCGGCACCGGCGATATCCAGCTGGATGTGCTGGTGTCCCGGCTGCGGAGCCGCTTCGGCGTGGAGTCCGAGCTGGCTACCCCCCGCGTGCCCTACCGGGAGAAGATCCGCAAGAAGGTGGAGGTCCAGGGCCGCCACAAGAAGCAGACCGGCGGCCACGGCCAGTTCGGCGACGTGTGGATCCGCTTTGAGCCCAGCGACCAGGAGGAGATGGAGTTCTGCGAGGAGGTCGTGGGCGGCGCTGTGCCCAAGAACTACTTCCCCGCGGTGGAAAAGGGACTCCGCGAGGCCGTACAGCACGGCGTGCTGGCCGGCTACCCTGTGGTGTATCTGAAGGCCACCCTGTACGACGGCTCCTATCATCCCGTGGATTCCTCCGAAATGGCCTTTAAGACGGCTGCACAGCTGGCCTATAAGGCTGCTCTGGCCCAGGCCAATCCTGTGCTGCTGGAGCCCATCGGCGAGCTGAAGGTCACCATTCCCGACAGCTACATGGGCGACGTCATCGGCGACCTCAACAAGCGCCGTGGCCGCATCATGGGTATGAACCCCGACCGGGACGGCAACCAGATCGTGGAGGCTGAGGTGCCCATGGGCGAGATGACCTCTTACGCCATTGATCTGCGGTCCATCACCCAGTCCAGGGGCTCCTTCACCTACCACTTTGTCCGCTACGAAGAGGCCCCGCCCGCGGCCCAGGAGAAGGCCATCGAGGCGGCCAAGGCCATGCAGGAGGCGGAGTAAAACTTCATGCGCTAAGAGCGCGCCACGAAAATGGAAAGGCTTGTGGCGCATGAAGTTTATGCGCATATGGGCCGTCCCGGCCCATGCGCTTTGATTGCATGGCCGTGCCGCTGAAAGCGGCACATGGCCAACTTTGCGATGCTTTTGCATCGCAAAAAAGACGCAGCCCCGGCGGGGCCTCTTCGGGGGCCCCACCGGAGGTGGGGCGGCGCGGTAAGCGCCGTACAAGGGCCTGCCTTTCGGCAGGCCCTTGGCGCAGGTGAAAGGAAGGGGGATTTCAATGGTTGTCTCCAGCTTGAGGGCCATACTGGACTGCGATGTGCAACGGGTGTGGGACACAGTGACCGACCTGGAGCACTACCAGTGGCGCAGGGACATCACGGGGATCGAAGCCGCCAACGACGGGCAGTTCCGGGAGTATACCAAGGACGGCTTTGCCACCGACTTTACGGTCACGGCTTGGGAGCCCTGCCGGCGCTGGGCCTTCGACCTGGAAAATCCCAATCTGAAGGGGCGCTGGGTGGGGACCTTTACCGCCCAGGGGGACCGGACAGAGCTGGAATTTACAGAAGAGGTGGTCCCCAAGCGGTCCCTCCCCCGGCCTTTGGTCAAAATTTTTCTGAAACGGCAGCAGCGGCGCTACCTGGCCGACTTGAAAAAGGCGCTGGGGTGCTGACTGCTCCTGTCCCAGACGTGGAACAAGCATGCCCCCTTCCGGTTGGAAGGGGGCATGCTTGTTGTCCAAGGGTGTTACAGGGGGGGATAGCCAGCCTTTTCCACCTCCCGGAGGGCCAGTTCCACGGCCCGGCGGAGGTATTCCTCCAGCCGGCAGTCCTCCGTGCCGGCGATGAGGGTGCCGCAGGTGGGGGAAGGGATGAGGACCTTGGCACACTCCGCGCCGGAGATGGCGGTGGCCACAGCCGGGGAGACCTCCCCCATGATGCCGTTGGCCAGGATGACCCCGATGGGCCCCAGGATCAGGTCGGCGTGGCCGGCGTTGTAGCAGATGGCGTGCTCGCCGGTGGCCCCCCGGGCCGCCCCCGCCTTGAGCATGGCGCTGGTGGCCAGGGAATTGGTGCCGGTGCAGAGAAGCTCGCAGCCTGCGGGCAGACGGGGGCGAAGCAGTCCCACCAGCCGGGCGCCGATGCCGCCGCCCTGGCCGTCGATGATGAGGATACGCATGGCGATCAGATCCTTCCATGGTCGGTATGGACCGGCCCGGTTCGGGCCGGAGAGACTTCTTCTGACATTATACGGGGGAAAAGTTCCTCTGTAAAGGATGAAATGACTATACACCGGCGAAAAACCATGTTATAATGACTGCGACTGGTTCCCCACCCAGTCCAACCGGCGCGGAGAAAGCCGTCCGGACGCCCTGTGCCCTGCGTCCGGGGAAAGGGACCCGCGCCGCTGTACGCGGCACACGTACTCTAAACAAAAAATGGAGGTTTTTTCCCATGCGCAGAAATTCCATCCGCGACCTGACTCTGGCGGCCATGGTGGCCGCGCTGTACGCCGTGCTGAGCTACTTCAGCAATATCTTCGGTCTGGCCTACGGACCCATCCAGTTCCGGTTTGCCGAGGCCCTGTGCGTCCTGCCCTTCCTGTTCCCGGCTACGGCGCCGGGGCTCTTTGTGGGCTGCCTCGTCGCCAACCTGCTCTCGCCCTACGGCGTCATGGACATCGTGGTGGGCTCCCTGGCCACCCTCCTTGCCGCCCTGTGGACCAGCAGGATCCGCCACTGGTGGATGGCCTGGCTGCCGCCGGTGGTCTGTAATGTGGTGCTGGTGGGCTTTACCATCGCTTTTGCCCAGGTGGGCATGACCGCCGCCCTGCCTGCCGCCTGGATCTACAACGGCGTCACCGTGGGGCTCGGCGAGCTGGGCGTCTGTCTGGTACTGGGTACCATCCTGCTGCGGACCATGCCCCAGATCAAGTTTTTCCACGACCTTATCCCGGAGGGACGCCTCAGCTACGCCTGAGCCAGCCCCCCACCAATGGAGGAGATCAGATGAAAGTACGCAAGGCCGTTATCCCGGCAGCCGGGCTGGGGACCCGGATGCTGCCCGCCACCAAAACGGTGCCCAAGGAGATGCTCCCCCTGGTGGATAAGCCGGTGATCCAGTATATCATTGAGGAGGCGGTGGCCGCCGGGATCGAGGACATTCTGGTGGTGACCAACCGGGCCAAGTCCGCCATGGACGACTACTTCGACTACTATCCCGAGCTGGAGGAGCGCCTGGCCCGGGCGGGCAAGGAGCGGGAGCTCTCGGAGGTCCGGCGGGCCGCCGACCTGGCCAATATCTTTTACGTCCGGCAGAAGGAGACCAAGGGGCTGGGCCACGCCATCTGGCGGGCCAAGCGGTTCGTAGGGAACGAGCCCTTTGCCGTCCTGCTGGGCGATGATATCATGCGCTCTCAAAGGCCGGTCATCGGTCAGCTCATCGCCGGCGCGGAGAAGTACGGCGCCTCCTGCGTGGGGGTGCAGCAGGTGAGCACCGAGGCCATCGCAAAGTACTCCTCCGTCAAGGTGGAGGCCCTGGAGGAGCGGGTCTTCCAGGTCAGCGACATGGTGGAGAAGCCCCGGCCCGATGAGATCTTCTCCAACTACGCCATCCTGGGGCGGTATGTGCTCCAGCCCGCCATTTTTGACATCCTGGAGAACCTGAAGCCGGGCTACGGCGGGGAGATCCAGCTCACCGACGGCCTGAAGGAGCTGTGCAAGCGGGACAAGATGGTGGCGGTGGACTTTGAGGGAAAGCGGTACGACACCGGCAACCTCAAGGGCTTCCTGGAGGCCACCATCGACTTCTCCCTGGCCCACCCGGAGACGGGGGACTGGCTCAGGGGCTTTTTGAAGGAAAAGGCCGCCCAGCTCTGAGTACCGCATCCATAGAAATGACAAAGCGTCCCCAGGAGGCAAATCTCCTGGGGACGCTTTCTGTATGGATGATTTACAGATTGGGCATCTTGGCGGTGGGCATCATGAGGACCTTGCCGGTGCCGCGGAAGACGTTGACCAGACCCTCGCCGGAGGCGGCGGAGCCGATGAGACTCTTGCCGGAGCGCTCCACGGTGAAGTCCAGAGCGGTACTCCAGGCGATGGCGTGGTTGCCGTCAATTTTCAGAACGTCGTTTTGCAGGGTGATCTCCACAAGTTCCTCCTTGGGGCACTCGGCCTCAATGCAGAAGGTGCCGCTGCCGTTGAGGCTCAGGTTGAAGAGCCCTTCGCCGCCGGCCACGGCAGAGGAGAGGTTGGAGCGCATAACGGCCTTGTGCTGGAGCCGGGAGTCGCAGGCCAGGAACAGGCCGTCATCCAGCACCACGGAGCCGCCCCAGTCGGCGGCGTCCATGAGAATGAGGTGGCGATAGGTGGGCTCCAGCACCAGGAGACCGTCCCCGGTGTATTCCGGCTTGATGGCCGACTCACCGGAAGCCTTGCCCCGGACGGCCTTGCTGAAGAGATCGCCCACCCCCTTGATGCCGGTGGTGGCGTTCACATTGCCCAGCATCCACTGCATGGCGCCGGCCTGAATGGTGACCTGGGCCTTGCTCAGGTCGCACACCAGCTGGCGCTTTCTGACGTTCATCTGGGCACAATAGTAAGCAGTGATGGCGGAAGAAGGGGTAATGCTCAGGTCACGCTGATATTCGATCACGGAGAAGGGTCCGAGCTGGGAGAGGATCTTGACGTCGTCGTTATCCATAAAATTGGAAACCTGGTACATAAAGTGGCTCCTTCCTGATTGTGGTTTTGAGGTGGCAAGCACCTCAATGCAGGGACATTGTACCACAGGAAGCGCATGGACACAACGATTTTTACAGAAAAAGCGCCAGGCTCCAGGCGGCGGTGGCGGCCAGAGCGCCGGCGGCGGCATAGGCGGGGGCGGGAATGTGCTGGAACCACTTTCCGGGGGCGGTGCTCCGGGAGACATAGCTTTTGGCGGCCTGTCTGGCCTCCCGCAGGACCTGCTCCGGGCTGGCCCCTTCGGCCAGAGCCCCCTCCTTCAGGATAAAAATGGCCTCCTCAAAAAGGCGGGGATCGGGGGCCTTGACCACGATGACCTGCTTGTTGATACCTTTGACCATGGATGTGCGCTCCTTTTATGAGAAAAGTTTCCCTATCAGTATGGCCCGCTTTTTCTTCCATGATTCACCGCTCATAAGAAAGGTCCGGAGACCGTACACTAAGGGCGAGACTTTTTCAGGGGGCGGGAACGTGCGGGAACAGAGAAAACGGCTGATAGCAGCCCTGGTCCTGGTCTTTGGGCTGAATATCCTCATCATTACACTGGTCCAGTCGGCCCAGGCGGCCACCTATCGCCGGGGCGCCTCGGGCCAGACGGTGCGCACCATCCAGGAGAAGCTGATCCGCTGGGGCTATCTGGAGGGTGCGGCGGACGGCATTTACGGCAGCAGGACCGAGGCGGCGGTGAAACGCTTTCAGAAGAAGAACGGCCTTACCGCCGACGGCGTTGCGGGGCCGGCCACCCTGAAGGCCCTGGGCATCTCTCAGGGAAGCACGTCCTCCTCGGCCTGGGACGGCGATGTGGCCTTGCTGGCCAGGGTCATCTCGGCGGAGGCCAGGGGGGAGCCGTACAGCGGTCAGGTGGCGGTGGGGGCGGTCATTCTCAACCGGGTGGGGCATCCCTCCTTCCCCGGCACCATCGCCGGCGTGGTGTACCAGCCCGGGGCCTTTACCTGTATGGTGGACGGCCAGATCGACCAGCCGGTGGCCGACTCCGCCGTCCGGGCCGCCCGGGAGGCCCTCAATGGAGCCGACCCCAGCGGGGGCGCCATCTACTACTTCAACCCGGACACCGCCACCAGTGGCTGGATCTGGTCCCGGCCCCTCATCAAGGTCATCGGGAAGCACCGGTTCTGCGCCTGAAGGCGTATACGCTCGCACACGCGAGACAGAAAAAGGCCGGACCTGCGTTTGCAGGTCCGGCCTTGCAGTTTGTCAAAAAAGTGGAGCCACGCAAAGTGAGCCACGGGGGAATAGTGTGAAAGGGGGTCTGGGCTGCCAGTGGCAGTCCAGATGCCTTCAGGCGAAGCCACCACAAAACAGGTGAGCCCCCACTTTCGCGTGCAGTCAGGAACTTTTTCGATGAAATCGAAAAAGTCAGCAGCTTGTCGAAAAAGCCCTGAGGGGCTTTTTCGACAAGCTGAAAGGCCGGACATGCATTTGCATGTCCGGCCTTGTGTGTTGCCAATTAGTCGGTGACGAAAGGCAGCAGAGCGATCTGACGAGCCTGCTTGATGGCCTGGGTCAGCTGACGCTGATGCATGGCACAGGTGCCGGTGGTCCGGCGGGGCAGGATCTTGGAACGCTCGGAGAGGAACCGACGCAGCTTGGCGGCATCCTTGTAGTCGATGTGCTCGACCTTGTCCACGCAGAAGCTGCAAACCTTGCGGCGCTTGCGGCCGCGGGGACGCTCTCTATCCATAGGCATGGTATATACCCTCCTTGTTCAGAAATGATTTTAATGGGGTCCGTTTTGACAGGACCGTCAGGCACAGGCACCCGCAAATGCGGGGACGCCGCGATAAGCGGCGCACAAGCCTTTTGGCGGAGCCAAAAGCTTGCCACAGGGCGGATTCACTCCGCCCGAGGATGTCAAGTGCTCTGGGGCCCCATTTTGATGGGAACCATCAAAATGGGAGTTCTCCGTCGTCGTCATCCAGCTCAGCGAACTGGCTGCCGCCGCCCATGGGGGCGCTATAGGCCGGAGGAGGCACGGGGGCGCTGGGGGCCGGGGCGGAATAGCCGCCGCCGTAAGAGCCGCCGTAGCTGCCGTGACCCTCGCCGTCCCGCTTGGAATCGCCGAAGTAGACGTTGTCGGCCACCACCTCGGCGGTGGTGCGCTTGTTGCCGTCCTTGTCGGTCCAATCCCGCATCTGGAGCCGGCCCTCCACGATGGCCATGCGGCCCTTGGTGAAGTACCGGGAGACGAACTCGGCGGTGGCGCGCCAGGCGACCACATTGATGAAGTCGGCTTTCTTCTCACCGGTCTCTCTGTCTTTGAAATCCCGGTCCACCGCCAGACGGAGGGTGGCTACGGCCACCCCGGAGGGGGTGTGCCGCATTTCAGGGTCCGCCACCAGACGGCCCTGAAGAAAGATCTTGTTGAGCATTTCTGCCGCTCCTTACTTCTCGTCCTTGCAGACGATCATGGAACGCATCACGCCGTCGGTGATCCGCAGCACGCGGTCCAGCTCGGCGGGGAAGGCGGCGTCAGCCGTAAAGGTCATGAGAACGTAGTAGCCCTCGTTCAGGTCGTTGATGGGATAGGCCAGACGGCGCTTGCCCCACTCGTCGACCTCGGCCACGGTGCCCCGGGCCTCTGCCATGGTCTTGAACTTGGCGACCATAGCGGCGATGGCCTCCTCACCCATGGCGGGGTCGAGGATGTAGACCACCTCGTAGTTGGCATTGATTTTAGCCATGTTTCTTGCACCTCCTTATGGACATATGGCCCCTGCTCATGCAGGAGCAAGGATGTTGTCTGTCTGATTCCAGACAAGCTATATCATTATATATGAAATGGAAGATTTGTCAAGGGCTTTTTGGGGAAAAACAAGCATAAAATGGGGGCTGTTCCGGAAAACAGCCCCCATTTTCTATCGATCACTGGAGCTCCACAGCGATGGGCGGGTCAAACGCCGTCTCGTGGGTGAAATTCAGCTTCAGCTCCACCGTGTCCCAGGGGTAGTCCCGCAGGGCGAAGGAGATCTGGTGGAGCTCCTCCTCCAGGTTTTCCTGCCCGGGCTCGGAGGCGTACACACTGGAGCCCATGGAGTCAAAGGAGTGTTCGCCCCCCTCCGGGTCCCGGTAGTCCCAGGCGATGAGCTGCTGGATGCCGGGGGCGAGCATCGTGCACCAGACATCCTCCCCCTGCCGGTCGGCGGAGAGAAATTCCACTCCCTCCGGGAGCCAGCTGGCGGCACCGGTGTTCAGGTCCACCGTGATCCACTCCTTGTCCTTGTCCAGCCATCTTGCCCCGGTGAGGTAGAGGGTGAGGTGCTTTGGGTCCTGGAAGAAGCTGCTCTCCAGGTAGTAGTAGATGACGTCGTTGGTGCCGTCCGCGCCGCTGGCCACCAGGCGGCCGCTGCCGCTGGAGCGGACGCCGGCCTCGTAGCGGTTCCCCTTCTCGTCCTCCAGGTAGAAGTCCAGGCCGTCCAGCCAGGCGGTATTGTCCGGGTCGGAGGACACCGCCAGCCGGGCGTGGGTGGGGTTCACCACCAGCTCCCGGAAGTGGAGCCGCTGGCCCTCCACCTCCACCCACCGGTCCAGGGCGATGGTCTCTCCGGGGACGGTGAAGCGTTCGTCCAGCTCCAGGTCAAAGGTGAAAGTGGCCACGACCTCCGGCTCCTGTTTGGGCTCCGGCGCGTCCCAGATGCTGGAGGTGGGGGCCTCGGCCCTGCCGTCGGCCTCCGCCCTCTGGGCGGTCACCTTGCAGGTGAGCCGCAGAGCTTCCGGGACCTGGAGGTCTTCTGCATAGTTGACGTTGAAGTCGCCCAGCTCGCCGGGGCTGGCCTCGCTGCTGATGATGGAGTAGCCCTCCAGCTTTTCCCCGTCGGGGCCGGTGATGTTGGGGTAGACGTGGTAGCTCTCATAGTCTCCGCCGGAGACGGTGTAAAAGAAGTTGATCTGCATGGCGTCCAGGATGAGGTAATCCAGCCGGAAGGTGACGCCGTTCTGGGTCTGTTCCTGGTCCACCACCTGGACAAAGTCGTTCTCCACCGCCGCTTTCAGGCTGGGGGAGAGGGCCACCGCCGCCGCCAGCTCCCGGAACAGGGGGATGCGTCCGCAGGCCATGGCAAAGGGGAGGGAGCAGTTGATCAGCAGGACAAAGGCCGCCGCCGCGCCCCCCAGGGAGGCCACAGGGATGCCCAGCCACCGCCTGACAGTCCGCTTTCGTGTCCGGGCCCGGGCCCGCTCCACCGTGCCAGACAGCTCCGGGGGGGTATCGTGCAGTTGGGCCACCAGGGCCCAGTATTCCTCGTTTCGGTTCATAAATTGGCCGCCTCCTCTCCATCGGTGAGCTCCAGCCGCAGCAGCCGGAGGGCCTTCCGCTGCCGGGTGACCACGGTGCCCTGGGGAAGGTCCAGGGTCCGGGCCGTCTCCGCCAGGGTGAGGCCGGTAAAATAGCGCAGAATGATGACGTCTTTCAGTTCCCGGGGCAGCCGCCCCACCGCGTCCCGGAGGGGGAGGGCGTCAAAGGACTCCTGGGCGGTCTCGGGCAGCTCCGCCATGGAGACCTCCCGCTTATGCCGCCGCAGCTCGGTGTTGCAGGCGTTGATGAGGATGCGGGTGAGCCAGGTATCGAAAAAAGTCTCCTCCCGCAGCTTGTGACAGGCCCGCAGGCCCAGGTAGACCGCCTCGTCCACGGCGTCCACGGCCAGGGACGGGCTCCCCAGGTAGAGAAAGGCCATGCCGTAGAGCTTGCCCTTGAGGGCGTCGGCCCGGACGGCGTATTCCTGCTGTGTCATGGGCGTCCCTCCTTTCTGACCATTAGATGAACGGAACGGCGCTTTTGATTGCGGAGAGAAAAATTTTATTGTATAATGGCACCTGAATACATGGCCGTCCACGGGCGGTCATTTTGGAGGACAAGACACTTGGATGAACTGACCCGGCTCCCCATCCCGCTTTTGCAGTGGTACCACGAAAACGCCCGCACCCTCCCCTGGCGGAGCGACCCCACCCCCTACCATGTGTGGGTGTCGGAGATCATGCTCCAGCAGACCCGGGTGGCGGCGGTGCTGGAATACTACCGCCGCTTCATGGAGGCCCTGCCCACCGTGGCCGACCTGGCGGCGGTGGAGGAGGACCGGCTTTTGAAGCTGTGGCAGGGCCTGGGCTACTACAACCGGGCCCGGAACCTGCAAAAGGCCGCCCGACAGGTGATGGAGGACTTCGGCGGCGTGTTTCCCGACACCTACGAGACCCTTTTGGGCCTTGCCGGCGTGGGGGAGTACACCGCCGGGGCCATCGCCTCCATCGCCTTTGGGCAGCCGGTGCCCGCCGTGGACGGCAACGTGCTGCGGGTGGTCTCCCGGCTCACCGGGGACGGGAGCGACATGACAAAGCCGGACACCAAGCGCCGGATGTGGGCCGATTTGAAGACGGTCATCCCGGTCCGGGCTCCGGGGGACTTCAACCAGGCCATGATGGACCTGGGGGCCACGGTCTGTCTCCCCAACGGGGCGCCATTGTGCGAGAAATGCCCGGCGGCGGCCTTCTGCAAGGCCCGGCTGGAGGGCCGCACCGGGGAACTCCCCTATAAGCCGCCGAAAAAGGCCCGCCGGGTGGAGGAGCGGGTGGTCTTCCTCCTCTTCCACGAGGGGAAGGTGGCCCTGCGGCAGCGGCCCAAGGGGGGGCTGCTGGGGGGGCTGTGGGAATACCCCAACGAGCCCGCCCCGGCCTGGGACTGCCTGGAGGGTTGGGGGATTGCCCCCCTGGACCTGGCCGACGGCGGCACGGGGAAGCACATCTTCACCCACATCGAGTGGCGCATGACCTGCCGGGTCATAGAGACCGCCGCCCAAAACCTGCCCGAGGGCTGGGTGTGGTGCGGGCGGGAGGAGCTGCGGCGGGACTACGCCGTGCCCAACGCCTTTCAGAGCTTTCAACACCTGGTGGAGGACCGGGTGCGCTAAAATAGAGAGAGGGAGAATGAGATGGCAAAGCTGTATTTTCGATACGGAGTGATGGGCTCCAGCAAGACGGCCAACGCCCTGATGGTGCGCTACAACTACGAGGAGCGGGGCCAGGAGGCCCTGCTGGTCAAGCCCGAGATCGACCAGCGGGACGGGGCCAAGTTCGTGGCCTCCCGCATGGGCCTGAGCCACCCCTGCATCTATTTTTCCGAGATGCGGGCCCTGCCGGAGGAGGCGCTGAAAAAATACGCCTGCGTCATCGTGGACGAGGCCCAGTTCCTCAGCCGGGAGGAGGTCCAGTTTCTGGTCCACATCGTGGACGACTGGAACGTGCCGGTCATCTGCTACGGTCTCCGGGCCGACTTCTCCGGGCAGCTCTTCCCCGGCTCCCAGGAGCTGCTGGCCACCGCCGACATCATTGAGGAGGTCAAGACCATCTGCTGGTGCGGCAAGAAGGCCACCTGCAACGCCCGCTTCGACAAGGACGGCAAGGTCCTTCGGGAGGGGGAGCAGGTGGTGCTAGGGGCCAACGACCAGTATATCGGCCTGTGCCGCAAACACTGGCGGGAAGGCGATCTGGGGCCGGATTTTCACCCGTAAGGGGGCGTTCTCCAAAACCTTCCCCCTGGCAGGGGGAAGGCTTTCCCCCGTCATTCTAAAGTATTTTTCTCGTCATTCTGAGGCCGAAGGCCGAAGAATCCGTTGGCTCCCTCTCTGAGGGAACTGTCAGCGCAGCTGACTGAGGGAGTCTTCCCGTCGCGGAAAAGGACGGGGGAGACGGGTCCTTCGCTGCGCTCAGGACGACGCGGGAACGGGGGCGGGCACGCACACAGGTACGCCCCTACATGGTAATTGCGGGGCGCGACGACCCGGCCCGCCAAACCACGCCGTAAGGTTTCCCCTCATCCGTCATTTGCTCCGCAAATGCCACCTTCCCCCAGGGGAAGGCTTTCCCCTGTCATTCTAAAGTATTTTTCTCGTCATTCTGAGCCCTAAGGCCGAAGAATCCGTTGGCTCCCTCTCTGAGGGATCTGTCAGCGCAGCTGACTGAGGGAGTCTTCCCGTTGTGGAAAAGGACGGGGGAGACGGGTCCTTCGCTGCGCTCAGGAC
>NZ_JAPFEA010000081.1 GCF_026169115.1 Intestinimonas sp.
CCGCAGAATGATAAAAACGATGCGGAGCAGCCGAAACCGGTTGACCTGCGCACGGATACAGAGAAGGAGCGTGACCATGGGGTATTTTGAGAAAATCTACCGCTCTGACCTGAGCCATCGGGCCAGAGCGGTCTATATGTATCTGAGGGACCGGGCAGACAGCAGCGGGAGCTGCTGGCCCGGGATCAATACCATTGCGGTGGAGCTGGGCTTATCTCGCTCTACCGTCAAGAGGGCGCTGGCTGAACTATGCCGGGAAAAACTGATTGCCAAACTGCCCAGGCAGCGGAGTAACGGAGGATGTACCTCGAATCTCTATCGACTCCTATGACGATAAAAACGGACGCTCCCGCCAAGGGGAGCGTCCGCTTATTTTTAGGACCGGGGACCGGTCCAGAATGGCCCCACAAGAAGGACCCACTCTATAGAGATTAGGACAGAGAAAGAACAGTACAATGTACTATTTCAAAAGTACTTCACTCTACGAAGTGAAGTCTTCAGCGACAACAGAGTGTCGGAAATAATTTTAATCTCATCCAGACTACAGTCTGCGACCAAGTCAGTCAACCAGTTTTGACGATTTTCATGTGCCTCCTTAACATCGATACAAAGCAGTTCATCGGCGGAACATCCCAGAGTATTGATGATTCCGACCAGGACCTGAAGGCTTGGTATGCTGTTTCCGGTTTCTATGTGACTGATATGAGTAATGCCTACACCAACTGATTCTGCCAGCTCCTCTTGGGTCATTTTTCGCTCCTTGCGCATAACTCTGATTTTTCCGCCGATCGTCTTATAGTCCAACATACAACCAAGAACTCCTATCGCTTTTCCTTGTATTGTAAGTGCAATTTCTCTATGTTATAATGACCTAAAAGTGCAATAGACTTTTAAAGCCATATATCAGAATAATTTTTCTGTCAGGATCGTCATGCTCACATTCTTCCATTGGAATATGGAAAGTCACAGAGAACAGGACGTTGGC
Organism: Intestinimonas sp.; assembly: GCF_026169115.1. Lineage (GTDB taxonomy): Bacteria > Bacillota > Clostridia > Oscillospirales > Oscillospiraceae > Intestinimonas. Next base: position 986 of record NZ_JAPFEA010000081.1, read on the forward strand.
GAGGACCTCTGTAACCAAATAAATTACCATTAGGCCACGCAATGCATAAGCCGGCCAAAGAGTTTCGGTTTAAATAAATAGACTATAAGTGCAATCCATGACTCAGATAATAATTCAAGGATATGACTCAAAATAGTGAGCGTATGTAAATGGAAGTACGCAAGCACCATATGGAGGAACCGATGAAAATATATCCACCAGGAAAATACAACGGAAAAATAACTGCCGAGCAGTTTTTATTCTATGAAATTCGTATCGCATCCAAATATTATCTCGCTGGTACTTCCGTGGAGGATGCCATCAAAGAGATCCGAGAGAACAATCTCTTCCAGTACCCGACGGAGCGACTGGTGGCGCGGATGGTACGGAGCTGCTATATCCGAATGGATGCTTTGGCCGACGGGCAGCTTCGACAGGAGCTCGCGGAGGCCCCTGTCCAAATTGCAAAACAGGTCAATCTCTATGCCATGATGCGATATAACCGGATTGTTTGGGACTTTATGGTCAATGTGATCGGGGAGAAGTTCCGGAATCAGGATTTTGACTTTTCCCGAAAGGACTTGAATGTATTCTTCTCTGGCTTGCAGGAGCAGAGCGACGATGTGGCTGGCTGGAGTGAATCGACGGTCAACAAGATCAAGCAGGTGCTGACAAAACTGCTGGTCGAGGTTGAGATCCTCGACACGGTCAGAGCAGTGCGCCTGAACCCGCTGTTTATCAGCGAGGAGCTCGAGCAGGGAATTCGTAGAAATCATGACTTTGAAGCGCTCGCAGCGTTCAACTGCATTCCATAGGAGGACCCGCCATGAGTGAGATTAAGCAGGAATTAGATCAGATCCGGGATAGAATCTCTGACCCGAATTTTCTTGCCAACAAAGGCCTGAGCAATGAGGTTGGTATCCATGTATTCTGTTATGACCCGGCGGAGGAGATCATCGTTCGGGACTTTATAACCCGCTTACAGGCAGAGAGCGGAACTCCCTACCACATCAAGGAATGTGATCTCTATGAGATTTTTTTGAAGCTGTTGGAGGACAAGCGTGTTTTGAAATCTGTGGAGGGATTGGAAGAAAAGCGGGGAAGGGACTATCTGCTAAAGCAGCTTCAGAAAATTTCAACTCCAGAGGCTCTTCTGGAATACATGAAGTATGAACCCCATGAATATGGCGATGTTCTGTTCCTCACGGGTATTGGTAAGATTTACCCCTTCATGCGATCCCATAAGATGCTGGATAGTATGCAGCACTTATTTGAAGACATTCCAGTCGTGATGTTTTATCCCGGTTCCTTCAACGGACAGGATCTGGGGTTGTTTGGCAAGTTTCTGGATGGACATTACTACCGCGCGTTTAATTTGTTGTGAGTGGAGGAAGATGGCATGAAAATACAATCTATGTTCCAAAAGGATATCGACCGTGATATCAACGGCGTTGTCAAAGTGTCTCAGGATGATAAGCAGAGCTTAAAGCAGGAACTTAGCGAGTACATTATCACCAAAGAGTTGCGCCGCCATTTTGCAACATTTTTTGATCATTATGTGAAAACTATTGATAACCCAACCGATAAAGTCGGAGTCTGGATCTCCGGCTTCTTCGGGAGTGGTAAGTCTCACTTTTTGAAGATGCTCTCCTACCTGCTTTCAAACAAGGAAGTGGATGGGCAGTGTGCCTTTGACTACTTTGCAGACAAGTTCGACGACCCGATGATGTATGCAACCGTGCAGAAGTGCATCCGTATCCCAACGGAGTCCATTCTGTTCAATATCGACATTGAGGGGCCTATCAATAAAGATAAGACTGCTGTCCTTCGCGTGTTTGCCAAGGTGTTTTATAACCATTGCGGCTTTTATGGAGAAGATCTCAAAGTCGCAAAGCTGGAGCGGTTCATTGACAAGCAGGGCAAAACAGATGCCTTCCGCACCGCTTTCAAGGAAGTCAACGGGGATGAGTGGGTCAATGCCCGTGATTCTGCGGCGTTCTTCGAAGATGATGTGGTCCAGGCGCTCCAGTCCGTCCTGGGTATGAGCGAAACTGCGGCGCGCAACTGGTTCAACGGCGAAGAGAACGCTGATATGAGCATCAAACAGTTGGTGTCAGAGATCAAAGAGTATGTGGACAGTAAAGATGGAGATTTCCGTCTTCTGTTTTGCGTGGACGAGGTGGGCCAGTACATCGGAGATGACGGCGACCTCATGATGAATCTGCAATCTCTGGTCGAAGAGATCGGCGACAAGTGCCGGGGCAAGGTCTGGGTTATGGTCACCAGCCAGGAAGCCATCGACTCTGTCGTAAAAATCACCGGCAATGACTTTTCCAAGATTCAGGGCCGCTTCAATACCCGCTTGAGCCTTTCCTCTTCCTCTGTGGACGAGGTGATCAAAAAGCGTGTTCTGGCCAAGAATGAGGATGCCGACCACCTCCTGCAAATGGAATATGAAAAGGAAGCGTCCGGGCTGAAGAGCTTGTTTGCCTTTGACAATCCCATTCTGGACATCAAGGGTTTCACCAGCGCGACAGAGTTCAGTGAGACTTTCCCCTTTGTACCCTACCAGTTCATCATCATCCAAAAGGTCCTGGCAGAGATCCGGAAGCATGGCAACTCCGGTAAGCATCTGTCCGGCGGCGAACGCTCCATGCTGTCCGGCTTCCAGGAGGCGGCACAGAAGATCGAGGAGAAGGACGAGAACGCTCTGGTGCCCTTCTATCAGTTCTACGATACGGTACATACCTTCCTGGAAAGCGCCATCCGCCGTGTCATCGACCGCTGCCAGAATGCAGCCGATGCCCATGACGGCCTGGAGCAGCAGGATGTGAATGTCCTGAAGCTACTCTACCTGATCCGCTATATCGAGGATGTGAAGGCCAACATCGAAAACATTGCCATTTTGATGATCGACGACATCCACACAGATAAGATCGCTCTTCGAGCCTCCATCACCGCTTCTCTGGAGCGCCTTCTCTCCCAGAACTACATCTCCCGCAACGGTGATACCTACGCCTTCCTGACCGACGAGGAGCAGGATGTAGCCATCGACATCAAGAACACCCCAGTGGACAGTGCCCAGATTGTCCAGAGCATATCTCAGACCGTTTACGGCGAGATATATCCGGCCAAGAAGTACAAATACGGTAAGTACGATTTTGATTACGACCAGTATGTGGACGAGACGCTGAACGGCGCATCCACCGGTGGGATGTGCCTGCGCATCGTGACGGTGGCAAGTGACCTCTATGGTGCCGGAGAGCAGCGGCTGGTCATGGACTCCCAGGTCAACAACGAAGCCATCGTGGTGCTTTCGTCTGAAACGCCCTACTTCGATGAACTGGAGCAGGCCATGAAGATCCGTAAGTATGTCAAGCAGCGGAATGTTTCCCAGATGCCGGAGAGCATCCAGCGCATCATCCGGGACCGCAATGACGAAGCGCGGAAACTGGAAAGTCATGCCCGCAGTCTAATTGAAAAGGCCATTTTGGACGGCAAGGTCTATGTTCACGGTGAGGTATTGACCCAGAAATTCGGCTCTGCAAAGGACAAGCTGGATAGCGCCATGAAGAGCCTGGTGGAGAGCGTCTATTCCAAGCTGAACATGGTAAACCAGTTTGTAGACAGCGACGCCGACATCCTCGCCATCCTCAACGGGGCCTATGAAGAAGTTGGCTTCACTGGTATGGGGGCCAACAACGAGGACGCTCTCAATGAAATCAGTCAGTGGCTGGAGCTACAGAACCAGAAGATGCTCAAAACCTCCATGGGCGATGTGCAGCGCCGTTACCACGCCATCCCCTATGGCTGGAAGGAGATCGACATCGCTGCGCTGATCGCCCGCCTGATTGTTCAGCAGAAGATCCAGATCAACTATGGCGGTGCAGTCGTGGGCAGAGAGGAACGCCGGCTGGTGGACTTCCTGCGCAAGAGAACGGAGATTGACAAGGCCCTTGTGACTCGGCGCATCGCCCCCTCCGAGGACCTGATCCGCAAGAGCGTCAGTTTCCTGCGGGACTACCTGGGCGCAATGGACATCCCCTCTGACGAGGATGGGCTGATCCGTTTTGTGCTGGACACTTTCGAGACGAAGCGCGCCCACTATCAGAAGCTCCTGGATGACTACTATGCCAAGGGACGCTACCCCGAAAAGGAAACTGTCACCACGGCCCACGGCCTGATGAGCGATGTCCTCAGCCAGCGCAAGGACAATGTGGCCTTGCTCAAGCGGATGGTGCAGCTTCAGGACGATCTACTGGATTCCTCCGAGGATATGGAGGGCGTGGAGATGTTCTTCAAGGCCCAGCGTGCGGTCTTTGACGACGCCCGGCAGCGTCTGGCCGACATCTCCAAGGAGCGGGACTATTTTGCCACTGATGCCGACACGCTGGGGGTCATCACCACCATCTCCACTATCCTTGCCATGCCTAAGCCCTACGCCCGGATTGGGGAACTGCCGGAGCTGCTCCAGAAGGTCAAGACCGCCTATGATAGTTTGCTGGATGTAAAACGGGATGATGTGGCCGAGATCATCCGCCAGTGTATGCAGGATGTCCACCAGCTTGCCAGCGAGGCCCGGGATGCCGAAACGCTGCTGCGGCAGGCGGATGACCACTTTGCAAATAAGCGGGATACCGCAAAGACCGCATCCTCCCTCACAGAGCTGGACGCCATGACCACTCAGCTCCTCACCTATAAGGACAATGTTTGCCGCCGTATGGAGGTCATGTCTGCCTCTCGCCAGCAGAAGGAGCAGGAGCCCACGCCCACAGCGACCGTCAAGCCTGGTGCTCCCGCGCCCAAGCCGCCCAAAATCATGACCGTGCGCCGGTATGACCTCTGCTCGGTCAAGCGCCTGCAAAACAAGGAGGACATCGACAGGTATGTGGAGTCCATCCGCACCAAACTGTACCAGACGCTGGAAAACTGCGACGGTGTGCAGATCAACTAAAGGAGCGTAAAGAACATGAGTAAAGCAAAGATACAGAAATTTGCCGTAGACGGACATAAACTCCTTTACAATCAGATCGCCCAGCGGGCCTATCAGTTTGGTGTGGAGGAGCATGACCACGGCGATCCCAATGCCGTTGAGGTCCATGGGCATATTCTGTCCGCTCTCGAAAAGACCCAGCGGGCAGCCCTGATCCAGGAAATTGAAGAACACGGCTACCAGCAGACTATCGAACGTGTCACCTATATCTGGTTCAACCGCATCGTGGCTCTGCGCTTTATGGAGGTCAACAACTATCTGCCTTCACACATCCGCGTATTCACGGACGCCAGCGGTGCCTTCAAGCCAGAGATCTTGAATGATGTACTTCATCTTGAGATGGAAGGTTTGGATAAAGCGCAGGTCGCAGAATACATTGAAAGCAATGATAGAGAGGGGCTTTATCGTTATCTGCTTCTGACACAATGTGCAGAGTTGAAAACAGCTTTACCGGACATTTTTGTGTTCAGCCAGCGTGAGCAAGACTATACAGAACTTCTTTTCCCGAATAACGGACTGTCTGGAGATGGTTTTATTGCCAAGATGATTGACGAAACGGATGAGACAGAGGACTGGCAGGATGCTATTCAGACCATTGGCTGGCTGTATCAATATTACAATGACGAGCGGAAAAACGAGGTCATCAACATCTATAAGGGTACGGTCAAGAAAGAGGACATCCCCGCCGCCACTCAGCTGTTCACCACAGACTGGGTCGTTCGCTACATGGTGGACAATTCTCTCGGCCGCTATTGGATCGAGCGTCACCCGGAGAGCAAGTTGGCTGAAAAGCTGGAGTTCCTTGTGACCACGAAGGATGGGCAGATCTCGCACATCGACGAGTTCGTAAAGCCGGAGGATGTCAAATTCCTGGACCCCTGTATGGGCAGTGGTCACATCCTTGTCTATGCCTTTGATGTTTTGATGGAGATCTACAAGGAGAGCGGCTATACCGAGCGGGATGCCGCTTCCAAGATCGTTCAGAACAACCTCTTCGGTCTGGACATTGACGACCGTGCCTCCCAGCTTGCCTACTTTGCGGTGATGATGAAGGCGCGAAATTACGACCGCCGTTTTCTCAGCCGCGGCATCGTGCCCAATGTGTTTGCAATTCAGGAGAGCAACGAAATGGGGCCTGTCGTGGTCGATGATCTGACCACCGACGAGCAGATGAATGAGATCAGCCGGTATCTTGTTGATTTATTTCAGGATGCCAAAGAGCTGGGTTCCATCCTCACCGTAGAACCCAGAGACTACGACGGCTATATTGCATATCTGGACAACTGCGGCGAAGAGGGTCAGCTTGATCTGAATGCCTCTGAATGGCTGACTAAGACCCGCCCCATGCTGAAAGCACTGGCACAGCAGGCAAAGGTCTTGTCTGGGAAGTATCCCGTCGTCTGCACGAATCCGCCCTATCTGAACAAGATGGAGGGTGCGCTGAAAAAGACGGTGACGCGGGACTATAAGGACTATTCCGGCGACCTGTTCAGCGTCTTTGCCTACCGCAACCTGATGTTCTGTGAACAGGACGGCTACTGCGGCTATATGACTCCCTTTGTCTGGATGTTTATCAAGACCTATGAGAAACTGCGGGAATTCATCATCCAGAACAAGAGCATCACCACGCTGGTTCAGATGGAATATTCCGCCTTTGAGGAGGCCACCGTGCCCATCTGCTCCTTTGGGCTGAAAAACGGCAGGACGAACGATAAGGGCCTGTACTTCAAACTGTCTGAGTTCAGGGGCGGTATGGAGGTTCAGAAGCAGAAGGTACTGGAGGCACTGGAGAATAAAGATTGTGGGTATTTCTACGAAGCCGACCAGTCCAACTTCTCCAAAATCCCCGGCTCCCCGGTGGCGTATTGGCTTAGCGATGCATTTCTTAGGGTATTTGAACAGGGAACCTTGCTTGGAGACTTGGCTGACGCAAAACAGGGTGTTGCCACTGCGGATAATAATCGCTTTCTACGCCGCTGGCATGAAGTGTCCATTAAGAAAACGAGTTTCAAAACTCGCTCCCATGAAGAAGCTGCCACTGCAAGCGAAAAGTGGTTTCCGTATAACAAGGGCGGAGAATTTAGAAAGTGGTATGGCAATAACGAATTTTTAGTGAATTGGGCGCATGATGGCATTGAACTTAAAAACTTTAAGGGAGCTGTTTTGCGGAACCCAACCTACTATTTTAGAGAATGTTTCAGCTGGTCTTTGATTTCATCAAGTGTTGCGGCTTTCAGATATAAACCTATTGGCCAAATCTTTGATGTAGCTGGAATGAGCTGTTTTTCTAATGCAGAACAGTTAAAGTTCTTTTTAGCCCTTTGCAATTCGAAAGTGGTAATGAAAATATTAGAAGTAATTGCTCCAACGATTAACTATCAGTGCGGAGATATTGCCAATATACCCGTTCTACATACAAATCAGACAGAAACTATTGATAATCTAGCACAAGAAAATATTGATAATAGCCGTTTGGATTGGGATTCCTATGAAACCTCGTGGGATTTCAAGCGGAATCCGCTGGTGTGAGGTGAGTACATGAAAAGAAATAAGCTGAGTTGGTTAAAAATCATCTTATTTGCAGTTATGGCACTTATACTTGCGATTTTGTTAATTAAAGTGATTGATTATTTATTTCAAAAGCCCGGGAATACAGTTACTGCTATTGACACCCTTTCTTCTGGAGAAGTGTTGACTTATTTAGGTGGAATACTTGCTGCAATTGCTACAGGAATTTTAAGTTATCTAGTTTACAAAATCGAAGCAAGAACCGCCGAAGTTGAAAGAGAACATGCATTTCCCTTCTTAGAGTTATTAAATTTCAACGAAGATCCCATCGCCTATGCTCCTGCATCTAATTGCAGTATTAGTTTGAATGAAGTTGAGGACAAAGAATTTTCTGTCGCAGATCCGGAAACAGGTGTTTTTTTGCCTGCTATTTTGGTTGCAAACAAGAATACACCTCTTGGAAATCGCGTAATCCCACGACAATATATTTTTGAGTTTAGATATACTGGGGAAATCCGATGTAAGGAGATTCAATTAAATCAAATCAGCTTTTTTAATAAAAGCGATGAGGAAGTACTGCATCGTGAAATAAACTATAAATATCCGGTGATATTGGCAAACAAGGATACAGTCCGCTTTTATCTTTATTATGTATCAAACACTCCAGAAGAAATAACAAACGGAAAAATTATTCTTAGTTATTGCATGACAACTTTAGCAGGAACTACACAAGAATATGAAGTGGAATTGGAAAAGAAAAAGATTCCATTGAATATTCAAACAAGCGAAATCAAAAGAAAAGGGAACGCAGAGGTTCTAAAGAAAAAGGTATATTTGAAAGAACCGAGGTGTGATTGATGGGACAACTAATCTCCGACAAATTTACCGCCTGGCAAGCGGAATGTGAGGCCCGCTTCCAGCAGCTCAAAGCCAACGAAGAAGAACTCAACCGCATCTTCATCGACATCTATGGCTTGCAGGACGAGCTGACCCCCGATGTGGCCGACAAGGATGTGACCGTCCACCGGGTGTTCGACAGCAAGGACGATGTGCCCGAATCCATGAAAGGCAGCAACTATGTCCGCACCATGCGGGATGAGATCGTGTCCCTCATCTCCTACGCCGTTGGCTGTATGTTTGGCCGCTACTCCCTGGATGTGGAGGGGCTGGCCTACGCCGGCGGCGAGTGGGACGCCGACAAGTACAAGACCATCCTCCCGGACAGCGACAACATCATCCCCATCTGCGACGATGAGTATTTCGACGATGACATCGTGGGGCGCTTTGTGGACTTCGTCCGCAAGGTCTACGGCGAGGACACGCTGGAGGAAAACCTGAAATTCGTGGCCGACGCTCTGGGCGGCAAGGGCACCCCTCGAGAGGTGATCCGGGCCTACTTCCTGAACGATTTCTACGCCGACCACCTGAAAACCTATCAGAAGCGGCCCATCTACTGGCTCTTTGACAGCGGCAAGAAGAACGGCTTCAAGGCCCTCATCTATATGCACCGCTACCAGCGGGATCTGCTGGCCCGTCTGCGCACCGACTATGTCCATGAGCAGCAGGAGCGCTACCGTACCCAGCTTGCCCAGCTGAGCGACGCCATCGACCACGCTGCCGCCTCCGAGCGGGTGAAGCTGAACAAGCTGCAAAAGAAGTTCCAGGATCAGGCGGCGGAGCTGCAAAAGTACGAGGAGAAGATCCACCACCTGGCCGACCAGAACATCGAGATCGATCTGGACGACGGTGTCAAGCACAACTACGCCCTCTTTGCCGAAGTCCTGGCCAAGATCAAGTAAGGGAGACACGCACCATGCCAAACGAGCGCATACAATTTAATCTGACGGAGCGCTTTGCAGCCCCCTTGCCGGAGTTCTACCGCCGCCGTATCGTCTTTTGGAAGGACGAGGACCGGGAGTTTGAGCAGGACATTGACGAGCTGGCGCTGGACGGCGTCAAGATCGTCAAGCTGACTGGGAGCAACAATTTCGCCGTAAAAAAGCTGCTGCTCCACGACGATCTGGACAGCAACTACCTTATCTACTGTCCGATTCCATACGCAGACGAGCAGGAGGACTGGCTCCAGGACATCGAGTATTACAGCGAGGTGTTCCGGGCAGACTTCATCTCCATGCAGATGGAGGAACTGAACATCGAACCCTCGGCCCCCATGCGGAAAACGGTCAAGCTCTACGCAAAATTCCTGGAGAGCAAGGAACGCCGTCAGAAGCTCCGCAGGATTGGACGTGACTACCAGACGCCCCTCCAACTCCACATCGACATCATGACAGTTCTGGCTGGGTTGAGCGAGGGCACAGCCCAGGACGTGATCATCGCGGTCCTCTCTGCTGGGCTGGATAAGGAAAACAACGGCGTTTTGCAGAATATCTGCAAGTTTGGCAGCATCGGGGCCTTTTGGCAGTTGGTGCGGAAGTATACCGGCTACATCGAGGAGGAGGACAAGCCTCTGGGCTGTTTTGCCGCCCATGTGCTGCTGACCGCCCTCTCTCAGACCATGAATCCCTCTGTCCTCAAAGGATTGGAGCGGTTCATCTCAGAGACCAATAAGGCGTACTGTTATAGTCTCGTCCACGAGTGGCGGGCCGGAGAGAACAGCGAAGCCCTGTATGATCTCTGCCGCACAGTGGAAAACGAGCTGCAGCTCCCGGCCCGCTTTGATAAGTTTGAGCCGGAGACGCTGCTCACCGGGGACATTTTCCCCTGCATCAACGAGAGCATTCTGAAGCAGTTTTTCCGGGAAATCGCCGACCATGTAGTGAAAGTAGAGCTGATCATGAAGGTCTGCGAGAACCGCCGGACTGCCGGGTGGTATGAACGGTTTTCGGACTATTATGATTGCCTGTTCTTCATCGGCAAGATGCAGACCTTCTACCAGGAGCACGGTGGCGGGTTCCATATCGTTGAGCCGAAAAAGATCTGGGCGCTCTATACCGGTGAACTGTACCGGATGGACGGCTATTACCGGCATTTCCATTATGCATTTGGGAACTCTCTCAGAAACTCCAACGATGCCTTGGAGGACGGCCTGAAACACTCCACCGAATTCGTGGAGTCCCTCTATCAGAATTGGTTCCTGCGGGAACTGACCGCCTGCTGGACCAATGCGGCGGCGGAGGATCTTGCGGCTCTTGGCTATGTCTCTGAGATCGAAAAGCAGCGGGATTTTTACCGGAGAAAGGTTTCGTCTGGGAATGGCAAAAACGGTCGCGTGTTCGTGGTCATCTCGGATGCGCTGCGGTATGAGGTGGCGGCGGAACTGTCCGAGCGCATCGTGCGCACCACAAAGGGCACCGTGGACTTGGGGACGATGCAGGCCGTCTTCCCCTCCATCACCAAGTTCGGCATGGCAGCGCTCCTTCCGGGGAAAAGCATTTCTGTGGATGAGGATATGGCTGTCCTGGTGGATGGGAAGCAGACCCGTTCAACGGCGGATCGCAGCGTCATATTGAACACCGCTACGAAGAATAGCGTTGCCATCCAGTACAACGACCTTCTGAATATGAAAAAGGATGCGCGCCGGGAGCTGGTCGCCGGGAAAGAGGTCATCTACATCTATCACAATGCCATTGACGCCATTGGAGACAAGGCCCCTACGGAATCTAAGGTGTTTGAAGCCTGTGAAACGGCGATCCAGGAGCTGTCCAACATCCTCCGCATTATCGTCAACGAACTGAGTGGCACGAATGTTTTTATCACGGCGGATCATGGGTTCCTCTATACCTATCAGCCGCTGGACGAAAGCAATAAGATTGACCGCAAGGCATTTTCGGGCGGTGTTCTGGAGCTGGGACGGCGCTATGCGCTGACGGAGCCGGAGACGACTGCCGATTTTCTGCTGCCGGTCCACTTGGAGCATGAACTGGATGGAGCAGTCATCAAGGGCTATGCCCCCAAGGATACGATCCGCATGAAGGTCCAGGGCGGCGGAGAGAACTATGTCCACGGCGGCATCAGCCTGCAGGAGCTGGTGGTGCCGGTCATCGCCTTCAAAAACCTGCGTGCGACCAACAAGAACTATGTCGAGGTCAAAAACGCGGAGCTGAAGCTGCTCAGCGAGAGCCGGAAGATATCCAACCTGATCTTCTCGCTGGAATTCCACCAGCGGCAGCCGGTCGGAGATAAGATCCAACCCTGTACATATTCGATTTACATGACCGATGACGAGGGCGTGGCGGTCAGCGATCGGCAAACAATCATTGCGGATAAGAGCAGCGACAATGCCGCAGACCGGATCTTCCGCGTCAGGTTCAACCTGAAGGCTGGGGTATACGATAAAAAGAAGGTCTACCGTCTGGTGATCGCAAACGATATTGAGGTGGAGGAGATCGAGTTCCACATCGATATCGCTTTTGCTGATGATTTTGGCTTTGACCTTTGAGGTGAGGAAGATGGACAAGCAAATAATCGACGGGGAGTCCGTTGATAAAAATGCCGTAATTGACCAAAAGCTTCGTCAGTTCTTTGACGGAAAAATCGTCCGCAAAGACCTGACGAAGAAAATCAAAGAGGGAGCCAATGTGCCGGTCTATGTTCTGGAGTTCCTGCTGGGCCAGTATTGCAGCTCAGATGACCCGGAGGTAGTGGAGAGCGGTGTTGAAAATGTCAAGCGGATTTTGGCGGATAACTACGTCCGCCCGGATGAGGCCCAGAAAATCCTCTCCATGCTTCGGCAACGTGGGCTACACACGGTCATTGACAAGATTACGGTCAATCTCAATATGAAGAAGGATACCTATGAGGCGGAGTTTTCTAACCTTGGTATCAAGAACATCCCGATCTCAGAGGACTATCCTGCCAAGTTCGACCGATTGCTCTGCGGCGGTATCTGGTGTATCGTACAGCTTGAATACGAGTTTATGGAGGAGGAGAAAAATGCCTCTCCGATCCACATCCGGAAACTGACTCCTATTCAGATGCCCCATGTAGACATAGGAGAATTGAAAAATGCCCGGAAGCACTTCACCCAGGAGGAGTGGGTGGAGATCATGCTCCGCTCCTGTGGCTATGAGCCGGACAGCCTGAACGAGCGGGAGCGCTGGCTGCTGCTGGCCCGTATGCTTCCCCTGGTGGAAAACAACTTCAATCTCTGCGAGTTGGGGCCGAGAAGTACAGGAAAGTCTCACATCTACAAGGAGATCTCGCCCAACAGCATTCTGGTTTCTGGAGGTCAGACCACGGTGGCCAACCTGTTTTATAATATGGGCCGGAAGACCGTAGGGTTGGTGGGCCTGTGGGACTGTGTCGCCTTCGATGAGGTCGCGGGGATCAATTTCAAGGACAAAGACGGCATCCAAATTATGAAGGACTATATGGCGTCCGGCTCCTTCGCCCGCGGCAAGGAGGAGAAAGCCGCATCCGCCTCCATGGTCTTTGTTGGTAACATCAATCAGAGCGTGGATGTGGTGCTGAAAACCTCCAATCTGTTCGACCCGTTCCCGCCTGAGATGGGGACGGATACCGCGTTCCTTGACCGGATGCACTGCTACATCCCCGGCTGGGAGATCCCGAAGTTCCGGCCGGAGCACTTCACCAATGACTACGGTTTCATTACCGACTATCTGGCAGAATTTATTCGGGAGCTTCGCAAAGAGCAGTATGGCGACGCACTGGACCGATATTTCCGCCTTGGCAAAAACCTTAACCAGCGCGATACCATAGCTGTCCGTAAGATCGTAGGCGGCATGATAAAGCTGCTGTACCCGGACGGTGTGTTCACAAAGGAGCAGCTGGAAGAAATCCTGAAGTTCGCGCTGGAGATGCGCCGCCGAGTCAAGGAGCAACTCAAAAAGCTAGGCGGTATGGAGTTCTACGATGTCAACTTCTCCTTCATCGACAACGACACCTTTGAGGAACAGTTCGTTTCCGTCCCGGAGCAGGGTGGCGGAAAGCTGATCCCAGAGGGGATGTGCAATCCGGGCCAGGTCTATACCGTTTCACAAGGGAAAGGCGGTATGATTGGAGTGTTCCGTCTGGAGTCCCAGATGCTTCCCGGCAGTGGTAAGTTTGAGCGGACCGGGCTTGGTTCCGATGGAAAATGTAAGGAAGCTGCGAATACTGCACTCAGCTATCTGAAAGCAAATGGAAACCGGATCAGCAGTTCTATCAGCACGACAACCAAGGATTACATTATCAACTATCAGGACCTGCAGGGGCTTGGTATGACAGAAAAGCTGGCGCTGCCTACCCTGATTGCGCTGTGCTCCATTGCCCTTGGCAAGCCGACGATGAGCAGCCTGGCGGTTCTGGGCGAGATCAGCATTGCAGGCACGATGCTCAAGGTAGATGAGTTGGCGAATACCCTTCAGGTCTGCGTGGACAGTGGCGCGAAAAAGGTCCTGCTGCCAATCACCTCGGCGGTAGATCTGGGGGCGGTTCCGGCTGATCTGATTGGCTGCTTCAATCTGATTTTTTATCAGAGTGCTGAGGATGCTGTGTTCAAGGCGCTGGGGGTTGAGTAAACTCCAGTATATTTATTTCTAAGTGTGAGGAGGGGGTATGTGATGCGTTGTCCATGGTGTGGAAGTGGCCCGGTGATGATTCGTGGGGATTGGTGGGAGTGCGGCTGGTGCGGTGACAGTGGCAGGTTGAAACGTTCCGCTGAACCAGAAAAAATCGAGATGACTCTCTCATTCTCCATCGTTTATCATGTAGACCTGCCGGAAACCTGGGGAAATATGAAATCTGCACTGGAGATATTGGCTCCCGGAAGGGATGACATACTGCTCCCATTGTTAGGTAAGGTATTGCTGCATGAGATTTCTGCTGGCATCCAGCATCATAGCCTCCCTTCGGAACACAAAAAATTACAGGAACTGGAACATTTTCTGAAAGAAACACTTGATTTGAGATTGGATGCTCCGGCAAGTTTTATAGTACAAACAATCCAGAGCTACCTTCTGTATCAGCAAGAAGCTGAACTTTCGGAGCAATCCTGCGGAAAGTTTTGGAAAGAACTCATTTCCTATCTTACATCAGACCAATATCATAACGGCGAACCGGATGGGCTTTTTGATCTCCTACACGAACTCTCCTCCGCCTATTCCTATTTCGGCGCTATCAGCGGAGAAGAACTTGCAACCGCGCAGGAGCGTAGATTTGTGCTGAATGACGCGTTTTACCTCCACTGGCAGGAGAACGTGCTGCTTCATCCTGATGTGGCACGGGCAAAACAGCTTTTGGCACAAGGGGAATTTCTGGACAACGAGGATATCTGTCGAGATATTTTGGTAACAGAATTTCCGGAAGAAATGACGAACTATACCCTTGAAGAGTTGGATGACCACTGTTGGGATGATATCTTAGATGATGTATTTGAGCGGGATGCATCCAAGGCAATTCGAATGTGGCGCACTTTGCTGGACACCGCTTCCTCTCGCCTGTATGCTGATCCCGAAACAGCAAAACGGTTACTTTACGATTGGAGCGTACTGGATTTTCCCTCTTCCCAGGTTGCTGAGTCTTTTTTGACAGCTCTGGAAGATGAGACGTTCGTCGAGCAGATGTTTCAAAGTGCCGATGTGGGGAACTTACAGCGAGATCTTCTGACTGTTTGCCGAAACTTCAATCGGATCGAATTGGGCCAGCACTGCCTTGAACTGGTGCTGAAAAATCCATATCTCAATGGTGCATGGGAGCAGCGGCTGAAGAAGGCGCTGACACCTTATGTAAGGCCTCCCAAGCCACAAGGCCCATCCCAGTCCATTCATATTCCCTCCGTAGGGGATATTCCTGATGATGGGACTGTATTCCATTACTGTACTGTTAGGATACAAGGTGTCCGGCGGGTCTACTCCTACCTGACTGGAGATTTGCCTTTGAAGGTTGGAGACTGGGTAGAAGTCCCCTTCGGAAAGGAGAATCAGCCCAGGCGCGGACAGGTCGGGTCCATAACAGATTGTACTCGACTGGTGGCTCCCTGGCCTCCAGAGCAGACCAAACCAGTACTACGTATCGTAGAGTCACTGCCTGCGCCGGAGGGAAAAATAGACAGGACCACAGCTGTAGTTTCTACCATTGCCTCAGAAGCAAATTTCACATCTGTACAGAAACCCGAAGTAACGCTGAAATCAGATAATGCTTCAGGAAAGGAAACTATATCAGATCCAGAAGTTGTTCTGGAGTCAGGATTTGTGCTGGAGGAGAATCCAATTCCTGTGTCAGCAATATTTTCCTCTACTTCGGAATCAATTCAAGAGAAACCATCTCCTGCTTTGGAAGAGGCAGTCCAAGATAAGTCGGGAATAGAAGTCTCCCTCCCCGACATTGATACCGTTGCCCCTCAAAAACGAAAATTACCTTGGAAGTTCGTTTTTGCGGGACTGGCAATGTTCATTGCCGTGGCAGGTGGTGCGTTTGCTTACCATGGATGGAATCTCCACTACCGTCAGGCCGAGCAATCCATTTTGGATGACAATCTTTCTGAAGCCACCAAAGAGTTGGAGGAGGTCCCTTCATTCTTCCGGTCTCAAAAGCAGTTAGTTCGCTATATGGAGTTGTGCGAACTGGCTCAAAGCGGGACGGAGAAAAATTACAAAACCGCGTTAGACGGCATTCAGAATATTCTCAGCAACAGCAACGAGACATTGAGGTCAACCATACAAGCGAAATATGATATCATCGCCCAGCAGTATCACGATCAACTTTATCAGACTGCCCTTTCCCATTTGCAGGAAAAGCAGTTTGACCAAGCGCAGGAATATCTGCGACAGGTATCTAAATCCCCATATGCCAACGAATTACTGTGTTATGCGCAGGCCGGTTCGAGAGTCCCACTCAGTAAGACATCAGCACAGTTAAGCAGTATCATGGGGCTACTGGATCAGATCCCAGCAGATTATGTCGGCCCCTTTGCAGAGGAAATTCCCGTTCTTCGCTCAGAAGTCGCGAACTTGATTACGGAGGCCACCGCCCGTGAAAAAGCTGAGGAGGCCGAACGGGCTCGCCGTGCAGAGGAAGCTCGAAAGGCAGAGGAAGCACGAATCGCAGCACTGAAAGCGACCGGGCTTCCCTATGTCGGTATGCCTGAGACAGATATCCATACGACCCGACAGTTGGGAAAAGCCGGATATTCCGGAACGAGCAGCGACTACAAGCAGGACGCTGCCGGGAAGTATTATCGAGATACATGGAATGTCTATGCATGGTATGACACCAGCGGTAATATAGTATTTGAAGCGGAGTGTCGGAGCGGAAAAGTATTTCAAATCAATCGGTATGGAGATTCTGCCTGGAATGGTGACAAGCTACAGGTGAAGTTGGGTCCCTTCCGTCCCCAGACCTTCAATTCTGGTATCGCAGATGATGAGTACTCTGGGGATACCGGCCCAGGCAGTGGTCACAGCCTGCGAGATGACTATGGCTCCCCTGAAGATCTCTATGAGGAAGACGGAACCTATTCAGATCTGGACGAGGCCATCGATGAATGGGAAGAAGGTTGGTAAACCTTCACTTATTTGCATATCACCTACAACACAAATACAAAATGGGGCACCTATCTATTATAGGTGCCCCTTTTTGTCTAGACAATCTAGACTAATTCAGCGGATATGTTCTTGATAGGTTTCTACTGAGGCATGAAAAATCCCCCCTTTCTACTTTGATTATGAGAAAGGGTGGCAACACTTTTTTAGACCTTTGGCAGAGAGTAACTTCAAATCTGCTCCTTCACTGTATCCAGATAGGCGAGCAGGTCCTCCTTTTCCAGCGGCTCACAGTGACTGAGGATGCAGAACCGGCAGTCGGTCCCCCGGATCATGTCCATCAGCCTCCCCAGCTTGTCCTGGTCCATATAGCCGCCGCAAAAGAAATCCTCGCTGGTGGAGTCCCCCAGAAACAACACCCCCTCCTGGGGGATGTGGACGCAGACCGTGTCCTCGGAATGGGGGGCCGCCGTGTGGAACAGGCGGGCCGTGACGCCGCCTAAGTCCAGGGTCAGTTCCTGCTCAAACTCCATATCGGCGAGGACCACCGTCACCTGCTCCTGCTCCCCATACTCCCGGCGGAAGTGGACGTCCTCCTGCTTCAGGCCGCGGAGATAGGCAGGGTCCTTCGCCAGCTCCCGCTGCTGGGCCAAAAACTGGTTGGTCCGCCTGTGGGCAATGCTGATGCTCTCCAACGCGTGCATCCCAAAGGTGTGGTCATAGTGCCAGTGGGTGATGGCGGTGAACGTGGGGCGGGTAAGGCCCCCTTCCTCCAGCGCCGCATAAAAGTCCCCCACGTGCCCTGCGGAGTATCCGGCGTCGATGGCCAGCGTCAATTTGTCTCCCCGGACATAGGCCAGCATGGGCCGGTCCACCTCCGGGTCGTGGGGCAGATAGCAGATGCGCTCTGTCAGTTGGATCAGTCCCATTTCCGGTCCCACCTTTCCGGCAACAATTCGTTCAGCGTGACCGCTTTCCCATCGGCCACCAGGATGATGGTCTCCCCGTTGCGGGCGTCGACCTGGGAGATCAGCTCCCGGCACCGCCCGCAGGGCGGCAGGATACTGCCGTCCTCATAGACGGCGACGATCTTTCGGATCTGGGTCTCGCCGTGCTTGAGCATCTCGGCAATGGCGGCCTGCTCCGCGCACAGGCCGATGGAGCAGGGCACGTCGATACAAATACCGGTAAAGACCGCCCCGCTTGCCGTTTCCAAAGCGCAAGCCACATGGCCGGCTTCACCGTTTTTCTTTAACTTCATAGGTTTAATGGTGTTCCGTGCAATCGTATATAAATCGTTCATAATACCCCCGATTTATTCTAAGCTATTTTTCAAAACGCCGCCGTGATAGCAGATGTATTGGCAGCTGTTATATTGGAGCAGCTGGTTGAGGGACTGTTCTGCCGCTGCTGGATCAAGACAATACTCTGGGTTTGCAATAGCCAGTTTCTCCCCTTCGATGACCGCGGCATCCCCGGTGATCATATACGCATTATCCGCTGCGCGGATGGATATGTGTCCCGGTGTATGCCCAGCCGTTTCTAAGATCTCGCAGCCGCCACCCCAATCAAACTGTTCCCCGGGGAACAGCGGTGCATCGACCAGCACGAGCCTCAGATGCCTGTATCGGTCGCAAAACTGCTGACCAAAGGCCTTTTGCTCTTCTGGAAGCTTATCCTGAAGAGCTTCGCCCTGCTGAAGCCTAAGGTTTTTGCATGCACCAGAAATATAAGGGGCTTCGGCATGGGAAGCGCTGATCTTAATGGAGGGATAGGCTTCCTTCAGTTCTGCGGCAGCCCCCATGTGGTCGTCATCCTGATGGGTCAAAACCAGCCTCGTCAGGGCCTCCGGCTGAATGTTATGAATGCGAAGCTGTGCTTCCAAAAGTTCCAGTGAGCCGGGATACCCGCAATCGACCAGAACGACCTCTTCCTGCCCAAACAGGACGACTGGGAACAGATGCTGCTCCATGCCGCCAAAATCATAGCTAAGATCAAGTATTTCAAACCTTCTACTCATGATAATCTCCTCTTCAAGTTCTATTATCCGCTTAGTTCGTTTGGATGATTATATCATAAAATTGTCAAACTGGTATTTATCGTTCCTTTATCATCACATAATTTGCAAGAAAAATTCTTTTCATTCTACCTATTGTTCTTTCATGATCTTACCTTTCTAGACCATACTGTCCCTTTATCAGGACTAAATCAAGGGAGGTGGAGGTAGTCACAACCGGCATTGGGTGTGATGGCAATCATCCGATCTGTGGAACTGCTGAGTTCGACTTCCGTTCCAAGGATATTTAATAGAACGCCCAAAGCATCATGAAGGCCGCTCTGCTCACTCAAATTATGTGCAGCAGCGTAGCCTGGCTGATCACGCCAAATTGCATTCATAAGGGCAGCGAGATCAACCATTCCGGACTTCACCCACTCCTCTCTGAGATAGACAAGTTCAAAGATAACGAGGCAGAAGTACGGCTCTTCGAAGAACAGGTATCCGAGTGTTTCGCTAATGTTATGTGCTATATCATAATCTGTTTGGAGGCCAGCCGCCGTCAGTGCATCGGATAGGTCAGACTCCCAAATGGGGTAGCAAACCGCCATAAGCCTGTTGCCCTGGTCGGTTTCCAACAGGAATATCCCATTATCAATGGTTTGATACCGAGTCATATACCCTTTGGGTGTCATTGTGGGAGCCGGATAGTATCCAAAATAGTGCGGATACTGCTCCATTCCATAGAAGGCCATATTGTGAAGGTCTCCCATGTGCTCCAACTTTTCACCGTTCGTTACACGATAGCACGCAAGTTCATACGCTATGATTGGAAATCCGCCATCCTTCTTGTCATAGGGAAATAGCAGGAACTGTGGAATTTCAGGCAGTGCATCACCGTATTTCTTTGCTGCATCAGAAATGATTGTAGACGAGCGATCCACAACATAAAATTCGTCTGTGAGCAATCGATCTGGGTGCATCCTCACTATGATGCTATAAACACCAGGTGCTTCAACTTCAACGAATTTTACCTCATAGAAAAAATCCTCTAACTCTTTGGGCAAGCCCTCGGGCCAAGTAGTATTATCTCTTTCTATCATAGCAACCATAACCAGCCGCCAGATACTTGGCATCTGCTGGTCCTCCTTCGCTTGTGTTTATCGTTAAAATTATACGAAATAAGTGATTAAAGAGCAACGATGAATCAAAGTATAATTTATGTTAAACGCAACTATAGGGAGTGCCAGGCATGAAGGATATTCTTACAGCAATCACCGAACTGAGAGAACAGCGAAACTGGACTGAATATCAGCTGGCTGAGCGCTCCGGTTTACCACAGTCTACAATCTCTTCGTGGTTTCGGAAGGGTATGATCCCCACCGTGCCATCCCTAGAGAAGGTATGCGCGGCTTTTGGAATCACACTCTCTCAACTTTTTGCAGAGGGAAATGAACCTGTTGCTTTAACAGCCGATCAACAGAAGTTGTTGGAGCGTTGGACCCGACTCACACCTGAGCAGCAAGAGGTAGTTTTCGCTCTCATTGATAAAATGTAGAGTGGAACTGGAAGTTTCACTATCATTCTATTAGTTATATAGTCCAACTTCAAGACAGAGTTTGAGAAAGAATAAAAAAGAGCCCTGTGCCAGTCATCTCGGCACAGGGCTCTCATCATAATTGCTCAGTTCTCGTGGAGTTCTTCTGTAATCAACGCATTCATCAAGCGCAGCACTTTTTCCTGTTGGCGCTTGCTGAGTTCCTGGTATTTATCACTTACCTCAGCAAAGAAAGCGGATTCTCCAGGGCACGAAACTTCCAGCACATCCGCAAGAAGGGAGTTTGCATCCGTCCCCAGAGCATTTGCAATACTGATTAACGTTTCAAGCTTGGGATTCTTTGCACCACATTCAATCATACTTAGGTACTTGGGGGTCAAATCAACCATCTGGGCTAAATCCGCCTGTGATAGGTGACGCTTCTTGCGCGCGGTCTGAATCTGCATTCCAATTTTTTTCGCATCATATTCGACCATATCGCTGCGCCTCCTATCAGATAGAGTATCCATCTTATAGGAGTATATACTGGACTAACCTTTTGATAAATCCACCAAAAGGCAGACCATCTAACTAACAGGCAGATTTATGATAAAGAAAAAGTTATATATAAATCTTAAGGTAAATGAATATGGATGCATCGCATGGTATCTGTCATTCTTGCCATTCTTACCTTCCTTTGGACCATAGAAATTACCACTGGCTGAACAACGCAGTAGCAGTATGAGCTCTAGGCTATCTCTTACTTTTCTAACCTTTTATGGTATGATAGGGTAACATTTTGTGGAGGCGAACGCTATGGAACAGGTATTCAATAACCGTTTTGCGCAAATTATGGAGTTGCTCCAGCAACAGAACTTCTCCCTATCCATATCATCAAAATCTGGTTTTTGGAATGTTGAACGAAACGGCCAGTATATTTGCCAAATCAGTGAGGAACGCCTTGTTTGGGATGACCGCGTGAACGCTAATAAAACGGTACAGGAGGACTTTGGGAAAGTGCTCCAAGTTCTGGAGAGTGTTTGAGACGATCTAGGGGAATGAATTTCCCCCAAAGGAACATATTCTGTACCAATATTTATTGATGCCGACTATTGGCTACAACACTAGACGGAAGGCTCGACAGGTTTCTATCAAGGTGATCTCGTCTTGAAAAGTTCACTGCTGATATCAAGAATGTCTTCAAAGTGAATACATGCCCCATCACATAGACGGAGCATATGCTCCACATTATCAATTCGTTTAATTTGTCCTTGCAATGTATGGTAGCGTCCGCCTTCTTTATAATCGTCCGGAATAAAGTAGGTGATTTCGACCGGAGGGTAATTTTGAAGTTCTTCTTGGAGCCAGTTCATTCTATCGTTCAGCCGAGCCTGCATTTCCTCGGTCAGTTCAATTTTTCTATCTGTAAGCCTGGCAGTTTCCTTGATGGCAGCATCATAACCAGTCAGGGCAGCAAATGGGGAAAACTGAGCCGCACGGTCCATCATAGACATTCTGGGATGCCGCTCTGAGACATGATGCGGTAAATGGATGATGTCTTCATACATGATCTATTTCCTCCATCGCGGCCTTAAGCTCTATGACCACCAATCTGGTCGTTGCGATCTTTAGCGGTCGCACCTTCCTCCAAGTTCATGCCCTTCAGTATGGCATTCTTGCCGTATTTCCGCTTGATGGCAAGCATGGTCTCCTGCATTTTACGCTCGCGGGCCAGTTCTGCTTCTTCCTGCTCTTGTTTGACCCTCTGTGCAGTATAGTCACCGAATAGGTCGAGTTGCTCGAAGCCTGAATCATGCTTTTTTGCATCATCCTCTGGTATGACATGGCCGGCAACGATGTTGAGGCGTCGGATCAGGAGATTGGGGTCTACGAGCCGATCAAACAATGCCATAGCAGCACCCATGACCTTCTTTGTGGAAGATGTGTGAGTTTCGAGCCGCTCTGTTCCATGTGCGTGCTTAGGAATTCTTCTTCCATAATGATCACTGACAACTGGGCCATTGTAACGGGAGGCCCGCTCAGGATCTGTGAGATTTTCTATGTCATAGCCTACTGTGACAACCACCTGATCAGCAACGAGGCCCTTGCTGACGAGATCCAGGGCCAGCGACTCTGCCATTTCCCTCAGAACCAGCCGTGCTTTATCAGCAGTATATGGGCAGTGAAGCACCTGCCCAGAGCCCAAACTGTTTTCACTGGGCCTATAAGCCTTGACCGCCTCTACTGTGCAGGGTTCCCAGCCCCATGCATGATCGATCAGGAGCTCTGCATTTTTCCCGAAAAGTCGATAGAGTAGGTCTTCGTTTTCATGGGAACACTTTGCTACATCCCCCATAGTAAACATTCCATACTCTTCAAGTTTTTTTGCATATCCACGCCCGACATGCCAAAAATCGGTGATTGGTTGGTGGGTCCAGAGCTGGCGCCGGAAGCTCATCTCATCCAGTTCTGCGATTCGAACACCATTCTTATCCGCGGGGATATGTTTTGCTACGATATCCATAGCAACCTTACAGAGAAATAAGTTGGTGCCAATGCCAGCGGTGGCAGTGATCCCTGTCGTCTCTAGTACATCCAGAATCATTTTCATAGCCAGATCACGAGGAGATAAACGATAGGTATCCAGATAATTTGTTACATCCATGAACACCTCATCGATGGAGTAAACGATGATATCCTCTGGTGCAATATATTTGAGGTAAATCTCGTAGATTCGCGTACTATATTCCATGTAGTACGCCATCCGTGGGGGCGCAATCAGGTAATCGATCTCCAGTGATGGATCAGCCTTTAGCTCAGAGAGAAAACAGGATCTTCCAGTGAAGCAATGCCCAGGCGCATCATATAGACGACCTCTGTTTGCTTCGCGCACTTGTTGTACGACTTCGAATAATCTTGCGCGTCCCGAAATGCCGTAGGATTTAAGAGATGGAG
>NZ_JAPFEA010000010.1 GCF_026169115.1 Intestinimonas sp.
GTGTAATTGCTCGCCATAAAAGCATCCCTCCTCACCCATACCCGCCCCGGCCCGTCCAGTTGCATGGCCCTTCCGTCCCCCGGCCCGCCCCTGCCCGCGGGTCATAAAAAGTCCATACATCGGGACCATTCCCGACGCCTTCCCCTGGGGGAAGGCCTGCGGGGGTGGGCGCACACACACAGGTGCGCCCCACCCCCGTCATTCTGAGCCACCCTTCCCCTGTCATTCTGAGCCGCCCTTCCCTCGTCATTCTGAGCCGCAGGCGAAGAATCCGTCTTCCTGCCCCGGTACAAAAGAACAGGGGACGGATTCTTCGCTCCGCTCAGAATGACGAATGTAGGGGCCGATGTCCCCATCGGCCCCTACGCCAACGTTACAGTGGTGTTGTAGGGGCCGGTGTCCTCACCGGCCCGGCGTTTCGGCGTGGTATTTCTTTTGCTGTGAGGCGCGTCCGGGAGGCCGCGCCCCACAAAATATAGCTCCCCCTTGACGGGGGAGCTGTCGCCGCAGGCGACTGAGGGGGTGGCCGGAGCACAAAGCCACGCCCAGTACCCACCCTCATCCGTCATTTGCTCCGCAAATGCCACCTTCCCCCTGGAAGGGGGAAGGTCCGCGGGACCACGCGGGCCGATGGGGACATCGGCCCCTACGCCCAACGGTGCGGCGGTTTTGTAGGGGCGGCAGAGTAGCCGCCATACCCCATGGGCGCACACACAGGTTCGCCCCACCCCCGTCATTCTGAGCCGCAGGCGAAGAATCCGTATCCCTACTCTGGACGCAAAAAGACCGGGGCCCCATACAGGGGTCCCGGTCTTTTCTGTTTGTGGCGATCTTACTTCTTGAGGTTGAAGAAGGCGTCCTTGCCCAGGTACTGCGCCACCTCGTCCAGCTCCTCCTCGATGCGCAGGAGCTGGTTGTACTTGGCCACGCGGTCGGTGCGGCTGGGCGCGCCGGTCTTGATCTGGCCGGCGTTAGTGGCCACCACGATGTCGGCGATGGTGGTGTCCTCGGTCTCGCCGGAACGGTGGGAGACCACGGCGGTGTAGCCGGCCCGGTTGGCCATCTGGATGGCGTCCAGGGTCTCGGTCAGGGTGCCGATCTGGTTGACCTTGATGAGGATGGCATTGGCGATCTTGTTCTCCAGGCCCATCTTCAGCCGCTCGGTGTTGGTGACGAAGAGGTCGTCGCCCACCAGCTGGACGCGGTCGCCCAGGGCCTTGGTCAGCATCTGCCAGCCCTCGATATCGTCCTCGCCCATGCAGTCCTCCATGGAGATGATGGGGTAGTTGTCGGCGAACTTCTTCCACATGTTGACCATCTGCTGCTTGGTCATGGACTTCTTGGCCTTGGGCAGATCATAGCAGCCGGTCTCGGCGTTGTACCAGTCGGACACGGCGGCGTCGATGGCGATCATGAAGTCCTCGCCGGGCTTGTAGCCGGCCTTCTCGATGGCGGCCACGATGCACTTGAAGGCGTCCTCGTCCTTCTTGAGGTTGGGGGCGTAGCCGCCCTCGTCGCCCACGCCAGCGGCGGGGGTGCCGTTCTCCTTGAGGACGGTCTTCAGGGTGTGGAAGACCTCGGCGCACATCTGGAGGGCCTTCTTCCAGCAGCAGGCGCCCACAGGCATAATCATGAACTCCTGGATGTCCACGTTGTTGGTGGCATGAGCGCCGCCGTTGAGGATGTTCATCATGGGCACGGGGAGGGTCTTGGCGTTGACGCCGCCGATATAGTTGTAGAGGCTGACGCCCAGGCTCTCAGCGGCGGCCTTGGCGCAGGCCAGGGAGGCGCCCAGGATGGCGTTGGCGCCCAGGCGGCCCTTATTGGGGGTGCCGTCGAGCTCGATCATGGCCTTGTCGATGGCGGTCTGATCCAGCACGTTCATGCCCACCAGGCACTCGGCGATCTCGCTGTTGACGTTCTCCACGGCGTTGAGGACGCCCTTGCCCAGGTAACGCTCCTTGTCGCCGTCCCGTAACTCGCAGGCCTCATGGACGCCGGTGGAAGCGCCGGAGGGCACGCTGGCGCGGCCCACGGTGCCGTCTTCCAGATAGACCTCCACCTCAACGGTGGGATTGCCGCGGGAGTCCAGGATCTCACGGCCTAGGACGTCAACGATCTCGATGATCTGCTTCATGGATACAAACTCCTTTCGTATTGGGGCGGGACAGGCCCGCCATACAGGGATGTTTTTTGTGGGGGCGGGCCTCCGGCCCGCCGGGTCTCGTTTTATGGTAAGGCGGGAAGCACGCCCGCCGGATACCCTTACAGGATCAGGGTCTCCCCGTCCATCTCGGCGGGCTTTCTCCCCCATGCGGCTCCCGCCGCACGGGGTCCCCCCGGGAATGACTACACATGCTCGACGGGAATGAATCCCGCCTGCGCCAAGGTCTTGGCCTTTCCGCCAAGACGCTTGTACGGCGCATGCGCGCCGGTCCTGAAAAAGCCCTTAGTTGAGGATCAGGGTTTCGCCGTCCATCTCGGTGGGCTTTTTCAGGCGCCCCACGCGGCAGGCCGCGCGGGGACCCCATTCTTTTTATCTGCTCGGGGCAAATGAATTGCCCCGGCATCAAGGTTTTGCCCTTCGGCCAAAACGCTTGGACGGCGCAAGCGCCGCCCGCCTTCGGCGGAGATGGGCCTGGAAAATCCCTTAGTTGAGGATCAGGGTCTCCCCGTCCATCTCAGCGGGCTTTTTCAGGCCCATCAGGTCCAGCATGGTGGGGGCGATGTCGGCCAGCTTGCCGTCCCGCAGCTTCACGTCGGCGCCCACGATATAGAAGGGCACCAGATTGGTGGTGTGGGCGGTATAGGGGGTGGCCCCGTCGTCCTCCAGCATGCGGTCGGCATTGCCGTGGTCGGCGGTGATGAGGGAGATGCCCCCCATCTTGGAGGTGGCCTCCACCACCCGGCCCACGCACTCGTCCACGGTCTCCACCGCCAGCCGGGCGGCCTCGTACACGCCGGTGTGGCCCACCATGTCGCAGTTGGCAAAGTTGAGGATGACAACGTCATAATTGCCGCTCTCGATCCGCTCCACGCAGGCGTCGGTGACCTCCTTGGCGCTCATGTCGGGCTTGAGGTCGTAGGTGGGCACCGAGGGGGAGGGGATGAGGACCCGGTCCTCACCGGGGAAGGTCTGCTCCACGCCGCCGTTGAAGAAGAAGGTCACATGGGCGTACTTCTCGGTCTCGGCGATGCGCAGCTGGGTGAGGCCCAGGTTGGAAATATACTCGCCGAAGATGTTGGTGAGCTTCTGCTTGGGGAAGGCCACCGCCACATTGGGCATGGTGGCATCGTACTCGGTGGTGCACACAAAGTGGAGGGGGAAACAGCCCTTCTTCCGCTCCAGGCCGGTAAACTCGGGGTCCACCAGGGCGCGGGTGATCTCCCGTGCCCGGTCAGGCCGGAAGTTCATGAAGATGACGGAGTCGTTCTCGGAGAGAACGGCCTCCTCACAACACAGGACGGGCACCACGAACTCGTCGGTGACGCCGGCGTCGTAGGACTTCTGGACGGCGGCCACGGGGTCGGTCTCCAGGGGGGCCTCCCCCATCACCAGGGCGTCATAGGCTTTCTGGAGCCGCTCCCAGCGCTTGTCCCGGTCCATGGCGTAGTACCGGCCGGAGATGACGCCGATGCGGGTGTTGCCCAGGGCCTGGCACTTGTCCTGGAGCCGGGCCACAAAGTCCCTGCCGGAGGAGGGGGGCACGTCCCGACCGTCCAGGAAGGCGTGGACATAGACCTTGTCGAGGCCCCGCTGCTTGGCCATATCCAGGATGGCAAAGATATGGTCGATGTGGCTGTGGACGCCGCCGTCGGAGAGCAGACCCATGACATGGAGGGCGGTCCCCCGGGCCTTGCAGTCGTCCATGGCCGCCACATATGCCTCATTGGCGAAGAAGTCGCCGTCGGCGATGGCCTTGGTGATCCTGGGCAGGTCCTGGAAGACCACCCGGCCGGCGCCGATGTTGGTGTGGCCCACCTCGGAGTTGCCCATCTGGCCCTCGGGCAGACCCACGTCCAGACCGGAGGCCGACAGCTTACAGCCGGGATTCTCGGCAAAGATGCGGTCCAGGTGAGGCTTTCGGGCGTTGGCGATGGCGTTGCCCGCAGTCTCGTTCCGAAGGCCGAACCCGTCCATAATAATCAGCGTGGTAGGTGTTTTATTCATGTTTGAACCTCATATTCTAACTCAAGTCACAAAATGCCCGATGCGCTCGTGGGTGGCCTAGTCTTCCTGGTTGGCCGCGTTGATGATCTCCACAAACTGCTCCGGCTTCAGGGACGCGCCGCCGATCAGGCCGCCGTCCACGTCGGGCTGGGCCAGCAGCTCGGCGGCGTTCTTGGGATTCATGGAGCCGCCGTACTGGATGGTGACAGAGCGGGCCACCCGGGCGCCGTAGAGCTTGCGGATGACGGCGCGGATGGCCTGGCAGACCTCGCCGGCCTGCTCGGCAGTGGCGGTCTTGCCGGTGCCGATGGCCCACAGGGGCTCATAGGCGATGACCACATGGCGGAGCTTGTCGGCGCTGACGCCGGAGAGGGCGCACTTCACCTGATAGGCAATGAGCTCCATGGTGACGCCCAGCTCCCGCTGCTCCAGGCTCTCGCCCACGCAGACGATGGGCCGCAGGCCCGCCTCCAGGGCGGCATGGACCTTCTTGTTGACGGTCATGTCGGTCTCATTATAGTACTGCCGGCGCTCGGAGTGGCCGATGATGACGTACTTCACGCCCAGCTCCTTGAGCATCTCGGCGGACACCTCGCCGGTGTAGGCGCCGGTGGCCTCATAGTGGCAGTTCTCCGCGCCGATGGACACCCGGCAGTCCTTGAAGAGCCGCACGGCGTTGGGAATGTTCACATAGGGAACGCAGAGCACCACGTCGCACCACTTGCCCTTGGGCAGAATGGGCTTGATCTCCTCGGCAAAGGCGCGGGTCTCGGAGAGGGTCTTGTTCATCTTCCAGTTTCCGGCGATGATGGTCTTTCGGTATCTTCTGTTCATGGGTAGCTTGGACCCCTTTCTTTCCTCATCAGTATATGTGCGTGTGAAAATGCGGTGAATGGAAAATTCCTCGCGTAATCTGCTCGATCAGGCATCGAGGAGGCAGGCCACGCCGGGCGGCGTCGCCGCAAGCTCCATATCGTTTGCTTCCCCGCAAAGCGGGAAAGCGCACTCATTCCGCTGCGGCTCCTTTTCCCCGCCGGACCCGCTTGCGCTGGGCTCCGGCGGGGACCCCGGGAGCTGCCCGGAACAAAATCAAGCGTCCAGCAGGCAGGCCACGCCGGGCAGCTCTTTGCCCTCCATGAACTCGAGGGAAGCGCCGCCGCCGGTGGAGATGTGGGTCATCTTGTCGGCATAGCCCAGCTGCTGCACAGCGGCTGCGGAGTCGCCGCCGCCGATGATGGTGATGGCGCCGCTCTCGGCCAGGGCCTTGGCGATGGCCCGGGTGCCCTCAGCGAAAGCGGGGAACTCAAAGACGCCCATGGGGCCGTTCCAGATGACGGTACCGGCGTCCTTCACGGCCTCGGCATAGAGGGCGATGGTCTTGGGGCCGATGTCCATGCCCATCATGCCGTCGGGGATGCCGTTGCCCTCCACGGCCACGGGGGCGGCGTCGGCAGAGAACTCCTTGGCGGCCACGCCGTCCACGGGCAGGAGCAGCTTGACGCCCTTGGCCTGGGCCTTGGTCATCATCTCTTTGCAGTAGTCCAGCCAGTCGGCCTCCAGCAGGCTGTTGCCCACGCTGGCGCCCTGGGCCTTGGCGAAGGTGTAGCACATGCCGCCGCCAATGATGATGGTGTCGGCAATCTCCAGCAGGTTGTTGATGACGCCGATCTTGGAGGACACCTTGGAGCCGCCCAGGATGGCCACCAGGGGCCGCTTGGGGTCGGCCAGGGCGCCGCCGATGATCTCCAGCTCCTTCTGGATGAGGAAGCCGCTGACGGCGGGCAGGTAGTCGGCCACGCCGGCGGTGGAGGCGTGGGCGCGGTGGACGGCGCCGAAGGCGTCGGACACATAGACCTCAGCCATGGCGGCCATGGCCTTGGCCAGAGCGGGGTCGTTCTTGGTCTCGCCCTTTTCAAAGCGGGTGTTCTCCAGCAGCAGGATCTGGCCGGGCTTCAGAGCGGCGGCCTTGGCCTGGGCGTCGGAGCCCACTACGTCGGCGGCCATGATGACCTCGCGGCCCAGCAGCTCGGCCAGGCGCTTGGCCACGGGGGCCAGGGACAGCTTGGCCAGGGACTTCTTCCACTCCTCCTCGGTGATGGAGGCGGGGTCCTTGCCCTTTTCGGCCTGCTTCTTCACATAGGAATCGAAGGTCGCCACGGGCTTGCCCAGGTGGGAGCAGGCGATCACGGCGGCGTTCTGGTCCAGCAGGTACTGGATGGTGGGCAGCGCGGCCCGGATGCGCTTATCATCGGTGATGGCGCCGGTGGTCTTGTCCTGGGGCACGTTGAAATCGCAGCGGAGCAGGACCTTTTTGCCTGCCACGTCGATGTCCTTGACGGTCTTTTTGTTGTAGTTCATCTGCTGTGCTCCTTTCATCATTTCGCGGCGGAAGATACAAAAACAAACGCGTAGGGGGCGGGATACGTAATGGGGTGGGGAAGGTGCTGCCCGGCATTCCGCCGGAGATATTCAACGACGGATGTGGGCCGCCTTCTGGCTTTGCCAGGCGCTGCCGCCGTCCCTGGCGAGACCGGGGAAGTCCAGCTGGCGGAGGGCCTCGTAGGTCACCGCCGCCACCGTGTTGGCCAGATTGAGGCTGCGGGCATCCTCCCGCATGGGGAGCCGGACGCAGCGTTGGGGATACCGCTCCAGCAGCTCCATGGGGAGCCCGGCGGTCTCCTTGCCGAAGAACAGCCAGCAGCCGTCCGCGTAAGCTGCGTCGGCATAGCACCGCTCCGCCTTTGTGGTGGCAAGCCACAGGTCGGGGTCCGGGTGCTGACGGAAGAAGTCGTCCAGGCCGTCATAGACGTGGAGGTCCACCAGGGACCAGTAGTCCAGGCCGGCCCGCTTCACCGCCTTGTCAGAGATGTCAAAGCCCAGGGGGCGCACCAGATGGAGGCTGCTCCCGGTGGCGGCGCAGGTCCGGGCGATGTTCCCGGTGTTCATGGGGATCTCAGGCTCTACCAGTACAATATTTATCATACACAAGCCAATCCCCTTTCAATCGACAGTCAGCCAGCGCATTACATTGTAACGCAACACCGACGGAATTACAACACAAAAAACGCGAAATAACGCAAAATTTTCATTCTTTTTCCGGGCGATGTTCATAATCATGCCGAAAAAGAAAAGAATGCTTTCCCTCTTTCCACAGTTGTGCTATGATATGGTAAACTGGGGCAGGATTTTGAACAGGAGTGTGACAGTCATGGCGAGAAAAGAAGGCCGTCTCCGGGTGGTGGTGAAGGTGGGAACCTCCACCCTCACCCACGACACCGGGCGGCTGAATTTATATAGTATGGAGCGGCTCTCCCGCACTCTCTCCGACCTGAAGGGGATGGGACATGAGATCGTCCTGGTCTCCTCGGGGGCCATCGGCATCGGCACGGCCAAGATGGGGCTCAAGGAGCGGCCCACCCAGCTGCGGATGAAGCAGGCGGCTGCGGCGGTGGGCCAGTGTATGATGATGCACCTCTACGACAAGATGTTCGGGGAGTACAACCGGGTGGTGGCCCAGATCCTCCTCACCGGCGAGGACGTGGACGCCCCGGTGCGGGCGGAGCACCTGCACAACACCTTTGAGTCCCTGCTGGAGCTGGGGATCATCCCGGTGGTGAACGAAAACGACTCGGTCTCCTCCGCCGAGATCGAGACGGGCCAATGCAAGGTGCTGGGCGACAACGACACCCTGTCGGCCATGGTGGCCCGCCTGTGCGGGGCCGACCTGCTGGTGCTGCTGAGCGACATTGACGGTCTCTATGACAGCGATCCCCGGCAGAATCCCGATGCAAAACTCATCCATCATGTCACGGAGGTGACCCCGGAGCTCCGGGCCATGGCGGGGGGCGCCGGCTCCTGGCGGGGCACCGGCGGCATGGCCACCAAGCTGAACGCCGCCGAGCTGGCCATGGCGGCAGGGGTGGACATGGTCATCACCAACGGCGCCCGGCCGGAGGACCTGTACGCCATCCTGGAGGGGCAGGACATCGGCACCCGCTTCCTGGCCCCCCGCTCCTGACCATCTACCTTAAATATACTTATCTCCTTTCCCTTCGTTACCTCTTCACATTTCACTCTTACTTCTTACTTCAAATCAGGGGGGATCGTCATGACCATTCTGGAGACTCAGGGCCTTGCGGCCAAGCATGCCGAGCGGGTCCTGGCCGTGGCCGGCGCCGCCAAAAAGAACGCGGCACTGGAGGCCATCGCCCAGGCGCTCTGCCGGAACCAGGGCCACATTCTGGCGGAGAACGAAAAGGACCTGGCCGCCGCCAGGGCGTCGGGGATGAAGCAGTCGCTTCTGGACCGGCTGGCCCTGACCGCCGCCCGGATGGAGGACATCGTGGAGGGGGTCCGGCAGGTGGCCGCTCTGCCCGACCCCATCGGCCAGGTGACCGAGATGTCCACCCGGCCCAACGGACTCATCATCGGCAAACGGCGGGTGCCCCTGGGGGTCATCGGCATCATCTACGAGGCCCGGCCCAACGTGACGGTGGACGCCGCCGCCCTGTGCCTGAAGTCGGGCAACGCCGTCATCCTCCGGGGCGGCAAGGAGGCATTCCGGTCCAACCGGGCCTTTGTGGCCGTCATGCGGGGCGCGCTGGAGTCGGCGGGGCTGCCCCGGGACTGCGTGGCCCTGGTGGAGGACACCAGCCGGGAGAGCGCCAACGAGCTCATGGGGCTCACCGGCTATCTGGACGTGCTCATTCCCCGTGGGGGCGCAGGGCTCATCCGGGCGGTGGTGGAAAACGCCAAGGTCCCCGTCATTGAGACGGGGGTGGGAGTGTGCCATGTCTATGTGGACGCCGCCGCCGACCTGGATATGGCGGCCCGGATCATTGATAACGCCAAGACCTCCCGCCCCTCGGTGTGCAACGCCGCGGAGTGCCTGCTGGTCCACGCCGACGTGGCCTCTGACTTCCTGCCCAGGGCCAAAAAGCTGCTGGATGAAAAGCAGGTGGAGCTCCGGGGCTGCCCCAGGACGGCGACCATTCTGGGGGATTGTGTCGTTCCCGCCCAGGAGAGCGACTGGGACACCGAATACGGCGACTACATCCTGGCGGTGAAGGTGGTGGACAGCTTCGACGAGGCAGTGGACTTCATCAACGCCCACGGCACCGGCCACTCCGAGGCCATCGTCACCGAAAATTACTCCGCCGCCCAGACTTTCCTGGACCGGGTGGACGCGGCGGCGGTCTATGTCAACGCCTCCACCCGCTTCACCGACGGATTTGAGTTCGGCCTGGGGGCCGAGATCGGCATCTCCACCCAGAAGATGCACGCCCGCGGCCCCATGGGCCTTGCCGAGCTCACCAGCTCCAAGTACATCATCTACGGCACCGGCCAGGTGCGGTGAGCACCCCTTCATCGAACAAAAGAGCGCCGGACCAGCAACTGGTCCGGCGCTCTCGCGTTTCTCTCTTTATTTCTTGGTCTCCGGGGGCTTGACGTCGCTCTCCAGGAGGGCCTTGGCGGAGGCGCACAGTCCGGCCAGACCCTGGATCTCGGAGGGGATGATGATCTTGGTGGCCTTGCCGTCGGCGGCGGCCTGGAATGCCTCCAGGGCCTTGATCTTGACCACCTGATCGTTGGGGGCGGCCTCGTTGAGGAGCTTCAGCGCCTCGGCGGTGGCCTGCTGGACCTTCAAAATGGCCTCGGCCTCGCCCTCGGCCTTCTTGATGGCGGCCTCCTTGGCGGCCTCGGCCCTGAGGATGAGGGACTGCTTCTCGCCCTCGGCCACCAGGATCTGGGACTGCTTCTGACCCTCGGCCTGGAGGATGGACTCACGCCGCTCCCGCTCGGCCTTCATCTGCTTCTCCATGGCGTCCTGGATCTCTCTGGGCGGGATGATGTTCTTGAGCTCCACGCGGCCCACCTTGATGCCCCAGGGGTCGGTGGCCTCGTCCAGGAGCATGCGCATCTTGGTGTTGATGATGTCCCGGCTGGTGAGGGTCTGATCCAGCTCCAGCTCGCCGATGATGTTTCGGAGGGTGGTGGCGGTCAGGTTCTCAATGGCGCTCATGGGGTGCTCCACGCCGTAGGTGTAGAGCTTGGGGTCGGTGATCTGGAAGTAGATCACCGTGTCGATCTGCATGGTGACGTTATCCTTGGTGATGACGGGCTGGGGGGCGAAGTCCACCACCTGCTCCTTGAGGGAGACCACCTTGGCCACCTTCTCCAGGAAGGGGACCTTGAAGTGGATGCCCACGCCCCACACGGCGTGGAAGGCGCCCAGCCGCTCCACCACATAGGCTTTGGACTGCTGGACCACCTTGATGTTGGACGCCAGGATCAGAATGATGAGGACGATGAGGATGATGGGGACGATGAAGCCCCCCACTGCGGCCAATAGCTCCATAATACTTCCTCCTTTTCAGATACCGCAGACCCGGACTCAGGGCCGGTCCTGCGGGGGCTCGCCGGCCTCGCCGGCGTGGGCGACGATGAGCTTGACGCCTTCGATGCGGAGCACCCGGACCGTGCTGCCCGCAGAGATGGGATGGTCGTCCTCCGTCCGGGCGGTCCAGTCGGCGCCGGAGACGGAGACCCGCCCCCTCCCCTGGATGTTGTCGATGTCCTCGGTGACCACGGCTTCCCGTCCGATGACCCGGTCGGCGTTGGTGGCCACCTTGCGGTCATTGATGAATCGCTGGGCCAGGGGGCGCACCAGCAGGAGGGTCAGAAAGGAGACCCCCAGGAAAACCACGATCTGCACCAGGACCGGCGCCGACGCCGCAGAGGCGGCCAGAGCGCCCAGGGCGCCCAGGGCGAACCAGATGGAGGTGAGCCCCACGGTCACCGCCTCCAGCACGCCGAAAAGCAGCATCACGACCAGCCAAAAGAGACTCATACTCATCCAAAGATCCCTCCTTTACCAATGGCCGTTCCCGTGGAGGAGCGGCTTTCTGGCATCATCATACCACATTTCCCACCGGATGGCTAGTAAATTCTCTGCGCTGCGGAAAAGGGTTTGCCAATTCTGTCAGACTCCGGTATAATGAGAAAAAACACGTCATCCGCCGCCTTTGCGCCGGGAGAACAGGAGAGCGATTATGGAACATCTGGAGCTGGCCGTCCCCACCCTTTTCGGTCTGGAGGGACTGTGCGCCGACGAGCTGCGGCGGCTGGGCCTTCCCAACGTCCGGGCCGAAAACGGCAGAGTGCTGTGCGCCGCCGCGCCCGCCGACATCCCCCGGGTCAATCTGAACCTGCGCACCGGGGAGCGGGCCCTCATCCTGTTGGGCAGCTTTCCCGCCGGGGACTTCGACGCCCTGTTCGAGGGGGTCCGCGCCCTCCCCTGGGAGGACTTTCTTCCCCGGGACGCCGCCTTCCCGGTGAAGGGCCACTGTCTCAATTCCGCCCTCCACGCCGTCCCCGCCTGCCAGTCCATCGTGAAGAAGGCGGTGGCTGCCCGGCTGGGGGCCAGATACGGCCTGGAGCAGCTCCCCGAGACCGGCCCCCTCTACCAGATCCAGTTCGCCATCATGAAGGACACCGCCTCCCTCTACCTGGACACCACCGGCGCCGGTCTCCACAAGCGGGGCTACCGGGCGGTGGGCGTAGTGGCCCCCCTGCGGGAGACCCTGGCCGCCGCCATGGTGATGCTCTCCAGATACCGGGGCCGGGACCCCTTCTGCGACCCCTTCTGCGGCTCGGGCACCATCGCCATCGAGGCCGCCCTCATCGCCAAGAACCGGGCCCCCGGCCTGGACCGGAGCTTTTCCGCCCAGAAGTGGGGCTTCGTCCCCGCCAGCGCCTGGATGGAGGCCGCCGACGAGGCCATGGACAAGGAATTTGACGGGGATTACGACATCTGGGGAGGCGACATCGACCCCAAGGCGGTGGCCATCGCCCGCTCCAACGCCGAAAAGGCGGGGGTGGAGGACCTGGTCCGCTTCGAGGTGGCCGACGCCCTGACCTTCCACCGGGAGGAGCCCTACGGAAAGCTGGTCACCAATCCCCCCTACGGGGAGCGGATCATGGAAAAGCGGGAGGCCGAGGAGCTCTACCGGGGCTTCGGCAGGGCCTTCCGGGCCATGCCGGAGGGCTGGACCCTCTCCCTTCTCTCCTCCCACACCGAGTTCGAGCGCACCTTCGGACGGAACGCCGACCGGAAGCGCAAGCTCTACAACGGCATGCTCAAATGCGATCTCTTCCTCTACGGAAAGCGAGGTGCTCACCATGAGACAAAGCGGTAGGCTCCGCCGGCTGGCCGCCCTGGCCCTCTCCCTCTCCCTGACCCTGTCCTCCGCCCTGGCTGCCCCCGTCATCCACGGCTACCAGGAGGGACTGGCCAAGGCCAGCGAGAACGGGCTGTGGGGCTTT
Source organism: Intestinimonas sp. (assembly GCF_026169115.1). GTDB lineage: Bacteria > Bacillota > Clostridia > Oscillospirales > Oscillospiraceae > Intestinimonas. Next base: position 12,497 of record NZ_JAPFEA010000010.1, read on the forward strand.
GCCGACGCCACCGGCAAGGTGGTCGTCCCCATCCAGTATCAGTCGGTGCTGGACTTCACCCTGGGCACCGCTCTGGTCCGTTCCAACAACAAGATGGGTCTCATCCGTCAGGACGGCGTTCAGCTGCTCCGCCCGGAGTACGACACCCTGGAAAATCTGGGGTACGGGCTCTACCTGGCCCAGCAGGGCAACTGCTGGGGCGTGGTGAGCATGCTCGCCTTCCCCGACGACCAGGGCGACGCCACCCAGGAGTTTTTCCCCTTTGTCTATGACGCCGTTCGCACCGACAAGGTGGACGGCCTGGACGCCCTGGTGCTCACAGCCGGGGGCGCCGACACGGTGGTCCCCCTCTCCACCCTGAAGGATCAGATGGTCCAGCGGCAGGTCCCCTCTGCCCAGTTCCCCCTCATCAAGGGACGACTCCCCTCCTACACCGATGTCTCTCCCCGGGACTGGTTCTCGGTGTGGGCCGATCTGGCCTACAACCTGAACCTGATGCAGGGTGTGGGCAATGACCATTTTGCCCCCTACCAGACCCTGACGGTGGCTGAGGCCCTGAAGCTGGCCGCCTTTATGGAGAGCCAGGCCACGGGGGACACCTTCCACCTCCAGCCGGTGACGGGCACCCCCTGGTACAAGTCCTCGGTGACCTATTGTGAGGCCAGCGGCATCATCTCCTCCGGCGAGTTTACCGACTTTGAGCGGCCCGTGACCCGGGCGGAGATGGCCTACATCTTCTCCCGCACCAGCCTGGGCCGGAGCCTGCCCGAGATCAACAGCCTGTCCCGGGTAAAGACCGCCGTCCCCGATGTCAAGACCGGTGACTACGCCGCCGAGGCCATCTTTGGCCTCTACGCCAAGGGCATCCTCACCGGCAGCGACGGCGACCTCACCTTCCGTCCCAAGGACAGCCTGACCCGCGCTGAGGCCGCCGCCATCGTCACCCGCATGGCCCGGGCAGAGCAGCGCATTTCCCTATGGTGACCTATTGCGGCAGACGTCCTAAGGAAAGCCCCATGGAGAGCCCTTCCTTGAAAAGGGCCTCTCCTTCTTTTTGCATGTATTTTTCCATATTTTCCGTCAATCGTTCCAGGCGTGCCTGATCTTCTCTCTTTAACCGATGCATCAGATGACTTTTGTCTCTCTCGAACTGTTCCACAATTTCCCAGTAGCATAATCGTTGATCTGGTGACCAATGTTCCAAAATCTTTTCCAAGGCACATACATATAAAGTCTGAACTGCTCCCTCCATAAATACCCCTCCACTTTTCATTCCATATGGAGCATTTTTATTATAAATCGTTCCATATGGAACGTCAATAGGAAGTGTCGGAATTGACAGACGAATTTTTTCAACGGCTGAAACAGCTCCGCAAGTCTCATCGGGTAACCCAGGAGCAGATGGCTGCGCATCTGGGCATCTCATATAGCGGCTATCGGCGGTATGAGTCCGGGGAGCGGGACATGCCTCTCTCCATTGCGGTAAAGCTGGCAGATCTTTATGGCATTGCTTTGGATGACCTTGTGGGCCGAACGCCGCCGTGCCAGTGACCCATCCCATCCCAAAAAGGAGGCCCTTCCCGTGAAGCACCTCTTTCTCATCAATCCGGCGGCGGGCAAGCGGGGCAGCACCGACGCCCTGTGCCGGCAGATCACGGAGACCTTCACCGGCCTGGGGCTGGAGCACGAGCTCTTTCTGGCCACCGCCCCCGGGGACTGCGAGGTCCGCGCCCGTGCGGCGGCGGCGTCCGGCGAGCCGGTCCGGCTCTACGCCTGCGGCGGGGACGGCACCCTCAACGAGGTGGTGAACGCCGCGGCAGGCTTCGACAACGCCGCCGTCACCAATGTGCCCAAGGGCACCGGCAACGACTTTCTCAAGCTCTTTGGCCCCACCTACCGCTCGGCCTTTTCCGACCTGGCCGCCCTGGCCGCCGGCCCCCAGGCCGCCTTCGACCTGATGGACTGCAACGGGCGGCTGGGCATCGACGTGTGCTGCGCCGGGGTGGACGCCCGCATCGCCGCCGACGTACATAAATACAAGGCCATCCCCTTTCTCGGCGGCATGGCGGCATACAGCGCCTCCCTGGTGGTCAACGTCCTCTTCAAGGAACTCTCCCGGCCCACCGTCGTCCGGGCCGGGGACACCGTGCTGGAGGGCGAGAGCACCATCATCTGCATCTGCAACGGCCGCCACTACGGCGGCGGCTTCATGCCCGTGGGGGACGCCCAGCCGGACGACGGCGTGCTGGACATGGTGGTGGTGCCCAAGGTGAGCCGCTTCACCTTCTTCCGGCTGGTGGGGGCCTACGCCAGGGGCCGCTACCGGGAACACCCGGAGGTCCTCTCCCACTTTCACGGCACGTCGTTCTCCTTTTCCTCCCCGGAGGCGCTCACCGCAGTGGTGGACGGGGAGATCCTGCGCGCCAGGGACTTTACCGTCTCCCTCTCCCCCAAAAAGGTGTGGTTTTTCTACCCCGCCGGCCTGGACTACCGCACCCCCGGCGGCTGACGCTGGCACTCTGCCTGTCCCTTTGTGAACAAAAAGTGAATTTTCCAAAAACAGACCCCCAATTCTCAAAATTGGGGGTTGATTTTTTTGGCAAGGAGGGGTATTATCATACTCGAAGTTAGCACTCAGGTTTTTCGAGTGCTAACGCCTGAGACAAGATGGACAAAACCATAACCATATAAGGAGGAACCTCAAATGAAGCTCAAGCCCCTTGCAGACAGAGTGATTATCAAGATGGTGGAGGCCGAGGAGACCACCAAGAGTGGTATCATCCTCACCGGCGCTGCCAAGGAGAAGCCCGAGATGGCCGAGGTCATCGAGGTGGGTCCCGGCGGCATGGTGGACGGCAAGGAGGTCGTCATGACCGTGAAAGTGGGCGACAAGGTCATCACCAGCAAGTACGCCGGCACTGAGGTGAAGCTGGACGGCGAGGAGTACACCATCGTCCGTCAGGGCGACATCCTGGCCGTGGTGGAGTAAGCGCCGCTTCATTTTGCGTTTCACGGGTCCGGCGGAGATGGCCGGCCCATCATCGTATAGGAGGTAATTTTCATGTCCAAGCAGATCATTTACGGCGAGGACGCCCGCCGCGCCCTGGAGCGCGGTGTCAACCAGCTCGCCGATACCGTCAAGATCACCCTGGGTCCCAAGGGCCGCAACGTGGTGCTGGATAAGAAGTTCGGCACCCCCCTCATCACCAACGACGGCGTGACCATCGCCAAGGAGATCGAGCTGCCCGATCCCTTTGAGAACATGGGCGCCCAGATCGTCAAGGAGGTCTCCACCAAGACCAACGACGTGGCCGGCGACGGCACCACCACCGCCACCCTGCTGGCCCAGGCCATCATCCGCGAGGGCCTGAAGAACCTGGCCGCCGGCGCCAACCCCATGATTATGAAGCGGGGCATCGCCAAGGCCACCGCCGCCGCCATTGACGCCATCAAGGAGAACTCCAAGCCCGTCAACGGCACCGAGGACATCGCCCGCGTGGGCGCCGTCTCCTCCGGCGACGAGACCATCGGCAAGCTGATCGCCGAGGCCATGGAGAAGGTCAGCCACGACGGCGTCATCACCGTTGAGGAGTCCAAGACCGCCGAGACCTATTCCGAGGTGGTCGAGGGCATGCAGTTTGATCGGGGCTACATCGCGCCCTACATGGTCACCGACACCGAGAAGATGGAAGCCGTTCTGGACGACGCCGCCATCCTCATCACCGACAAGAAGATCTCCAGCATCCAGGAGCTGCTGCCCATCCTGGAGCAGGTGGTCCAGTCCGGCAAGAAGCTGCTCATCGTGGCTGAGGACGTGGAGGGCGACGCCCTGAGCACCCTCATCGTCAACAAGCTGCGCGGCACCCTGAACGTCTGCTGCGTGAAGGCCCCCGGCTTCGGTGACCGCCGCAAGGAGATGCTCCAGGATATGGCCGTCCTGACCGGCGGCACCGTGATCTCCTCCGATCTGGGCTATGAGCTCAAGGAGGCCACCGCCGACATGCTGGGCCATGCCCGCCAGGTGAAGGTCAACAAGGACACCACCATCATCGTGGACGGCTCCGGCGAGGCCCAGGCCATCAAGGATCGCGTGGCCCAGATCCGCAGCCAGATCGAGGCCACCACCTCCGATTATGACCGTGAGAAGCTCCAGGAGCGTCTGGCCAAGCTGGCCGGCGGTGTGGCCATCATCCGCGTGGGCGCTGCCACCGAGTCTGAGATGAAGGAGAAGAAGCTCCGCATCGAGGACGCTCTGAACGCCACCCGGGCCGCCGTGGAGGAAGGCATCGTGGCCGGCGGCGGCACCGCCTATGTGAATGCCGTTCCCGCCGTGGAGAAGCTGCTCAAGACCACCGAGGGCGACGAGAAGACCGGCGTCCAGATCGTGGCCCGCGCCCTGACCGAGCCCATGCGTCAGATCTCCGCCAACGCCGGCATTGACGGTTCCGTGGTGCTGGAGAAGGTCAAGAACTCCCGCAAGGTGGGTTATGGCTTCAACGCCCTCAACGAGACCTACTGCGACATGATCGCCTCCGGCATCGTGGACCCCACCAAGGTCACCCGCTCCGCCCTGGAGAACGCCGCCTCTGTGGCCGGCGTGCTGCTGACCACCGAGAGCCTGGTCACCGACAAGCCCGAGCCCCCCGCTCCCGTTGCCCCCGCCGCTCCTGACATGGGCGGCATGTACTAAGAGATCGCCGATAACCCCTGAAATTGCTGGATTTTCTGTAAGTGGTGTGGCTGATTTACACCAAATTTACACCAATTCAGCGCTTAATAGGCAAAAAACACCCCGATACTCACTTGAGTATCGGGGTGTTTTGCGTTAGGAAGAGCAGCCAGCCTTGTCGCCTTCTGTATCCAGAACAAATAAGTTCAGCAACTCCGCGCCCTCCTGCCTTTCCAAAACAAACCCGCCTATCTGCTCCCGTCATCTTTTAGGGAACAGCCCCCACCCAAGAAATGCGCCGCTGAAACAAAAAAAGATAGCAGAGTTTTTGCGCTGATATTCATATGCTTATTTACTCTTAATACAACCGCCGTCTTTCTTATACGTTCATAGTATCTTTTATGATAAAATCAAAGCAAATAATTATATGGTTGGGATAGATCATTTAGGAGAGATCGCTTATGGAACTCTTAGAAACGCAACATCTTCCTCATACCGTCGCTCCCGGGAGACTCAAAATATTTTTTGGATACGCAGCGGGCGTCGGCAAAACATACGCCATGTTGGAAGCGGCCCATCAGGCGCAAAAAGAGGGGATCGACGTTGTTGTGGGATATGTAGAGCCCCATGCCAGACCGGATACTCTTGCGCTGCTGGATGGACTGGAGACACTCCAGACAGCAGAGACCGACTATCGGGGGATCATACTGCGGGAGTTCGATTTGGACACGGCGTTGCAAAGAAAGCCTCAACTGATTTTGGTGGATGAACTGGCGCATACGAATGCACCTGGCACCCGCCACACAA
>NZ_JAPFEA010000071.1 GCF_026169115.1 Intestinimonas sp.
AAAGTCTATACCTACTGAAGGGGCAGGGAAACAGCGTGCGTACCGGGATACCCATCGAAGCTCGGCGTCCGGATGCCGCGCCCCGCGTCGGCAATCGCCATGTTCATATTGTATTCTACTGCCCCGGGCACAGTTTGGCGGCTCTTTGCGTATTCGTCCTCCGGGGAGAACCAGTTGTCGAGTCTGCCCGTCATCAGGGCATATTCCGCATAATCGATCCCGGCACTGCACAAATCCCGAAAAATATATTGCGCTGTACCCCAAGTAAGCAATGACATGTAGACCAGCCAAAGTGCCAACATCAGAGCGCCAAAGCGCACACTGATGGCGGTAAGAGAGGAGAACGTTTTGCCTTTCTTTCCACGCTTCCATCCAACAAATAGTATGAGGGATGCCAAAATCACCTTCAAAGATCCCTGGAAGATACTGTTTGCGATCAGCCGCTGAATAATACCGGCCTCATCATAGTAGGAGATGATATTCCGGCCGATCACAAGATAGTGGTAAAAATCCAACGTAGCCCAGAGAAACAGCAATACAGCAGCAATCCAATATCCTTTGGAGATCCGTTTCATGCTCACCCCTCCAATCGATACCCTGCTTTGATGACCGTCTTGATGCAGGCCGCATGTTCCCCCAATTTCTCCCGCAGCCGCTTGATATGGGTGTCCACCGCCCGGCTCTCCCCTTCGTAGTCATAGCCCCAGCACTTGATGAGCAGCTGCTCCCGGCTCATGACCATGTTTTTGTTCTGCATCAGACAGCGCAGAAGGGCAAATTCTTTGGGCGTCAGGGTTATCTCCCGTTTTTCAGTAAACGCCTTCTGCCGGGCCAGATCCAGGGTGATGCCACCTGCCTCCATTCGATCTCCGGCTAGAACATTGCGCTGATTGCGCTTGATCAGAGCCATGAGTTTGGCATAGAGTACAGACATGGTATGCTCGCACGCTTGCAGGCTGAGCAGTGTTTTTTCCGAGGCACATGTCCCCGGAAAAAACAGATTGAACTTGCTTCCGTCGTCTGCGGACGACGGAACTCTGCGAGGCTCTTGCACAAAATCTGAGTCATTCCTACTTTTTCGACAAGCTGAAGCGGGCACCCGGCCTGTGCCGGGTGCCCGCTTTTTCTTCTTAGCGGTACTGCTTGAAAACGCCATACGGCCCGCTGAAACAGCGGGCCGTACGGCAAAGTTGAGATAGAGAGGGACCCCCAATATAGGGCGGGAAACGAAGAAAAGCAGTATCCAAACGGGTAGGCGGCAGATTTAGTCTCTGCCCAAACCCATGGGAGTATCCTGGAAAATACGGGGGTCCATTAAGGGGACCACACCGTCCTTATCATCAACGATGGGCGCAAACTCCATCTGATCCAAAATATCGCGCTGAAGGTCGATACCGGGAGCAATTTCCGTGAGATGAAGCCCGTCAGGCCTGAGGCGGAAGACACAACGTTCGGTGATATAGGTCACCTGCTGACCGTTCTGCACCGCCATGTCACCGCTGAAGGTGACCTGCTCCACCTTGCGCAGGAACTTTTTGCTCCTGCCTTCCTGGTCGATGTGGACGGCTCCGTTCTGGATCCGGATCTTCAATCCGCCGGTGGTAAAGGTCCCGCAGAAAAAGACCTTCCGGGTGTTCTGTGTAATATCGATAAAGCCTCCGCAGCCGGCGATCTTGGGCCCGAAGCGGCTGACATTGATGTTTCCGTGCTGATCGCACTGGGCCAACCCCAGGTAGGCCTGGTCCAGTCCGCCGCCGTCATAGAAGTCGAATTGGTAACCCTGGTCCAGAATGGCATCGGCGTTGGCCGAGGCCCCAAACCTGGGACCGCCCTGAGGGATACCGCCCACAGGACCACCCTCCACTGTCAGGGTCATACGGTCGCCCACGCCTTCTTCTGCAGCCACCGAGGCCACGTATTCCGGCGCACCCACGCCCAGGTTTACGGCAATATCCGGCTCCAACTCGAAGGCGCCCCGCCGGCCGATGACCTTTTTGGCGCTGAGGGGCAGCGGGGCCAATTCAGCATCCGGCGCCCGGCGCTCTCCGGAGAGAACAGGGTCGTACCGGCAGCCGATGGACTGCTCATGGTCCTCCGGGCCGGCCACCACCACATAGTCCACATAGATGCCGGGCAGCTTGACCAGCCTGGGGTCCAGGCTGCCCGCCCGGACCACCTCCTCCACCTGGACCACCACCACGCCGCCGCTGTTCTTCACGGCCTGGGCCACCGAGGTGGCCTCCAGGGTGGCCACCTCCTTTTCCAGCGTCACGTTGCCCTTCTCATCGGCACAGGTCCCCCGCAGGAAGGCCACATGGATGGGAAAGGCGGGATAGAAGAGGTAATCCTTCCCCCTGATGGTGATGCGCTCCACCAGGTCCTCTGTGGTGACGCTGTTGACCTTGCCGCCGCCGTTGCGGGGATCGATGAAGGTCCCCAGTCCCACTGACGTGATGGTGCCCGGCTTGTGGGCGGCAATGTCCCGGAAAAGATGGCACAGGGCGCCCTGGGAGAGGTTATAGCCCTCGATTTCATTGCGCATGGCCATCTCCCCCAGGGCGGGCACCGTGGCCCAGTGGCCGGCAATGAAGCGTTTGAGCAGCCCCTTGTGGGCGTAGTGCTCACCGCCGCTGCCGTCCTTATTGCCCTGGGAGCTGGCGTAGACGTAGGTGAGGTCTCTGGGGTGACCTGTCTCCAGGAAACGCCGCTCCACCGCCTTGTTCAGCGCCTCCGGGATGCAGCTGGCCACAAAGCCGCTGGTTGTAAAGGTATCCCCGTCCTTGAGGAGGCCGGCCGCCGCCTCCGGGGAGATGATCTTGACCTTGCCCATGACCACTGCCCCCTTACAGGGTCTCCACCAAGCTCTGGAGCCGGGTGTGGATCTGTTCAAAGGATGTGGACTCCTGGTCCACCTCGATCATGAGGCTGCGGACCCCCTGGACCTCAAACTGCTTGTAGTAGATGGGGTAGTCCCACTCCTCGGGGTCGCAGAACTTCATCATGGCCACCACCACGGCGTCGGCTCCTGTCTTGCGGACCATATCCATGAGCATGGGGCCGCGCTGCTTCTGGGTGTCGGTGGCCACGGAGCAGCCGTACATCTTCTGCCAGACCCTGGCCAGCCGGTAGAGGGGCGCCTCGTCGCCGTCGGGCACATCCACCCGGATCTGGCGGGACTCCTGGGCCAGGTCGTCGGCCACGATGGCCAGGCCCAGCCGGTCAAAGAGCTCCAGCAGGCCGTTGGGCTCCAGCAGGATGCCGGTGACCACCACCTTTTTCCCGGTCCAGGGCTGGGGCGCCTCCGCCCGCACGGCCTCCATCAGCGCCCGCACCAGGGCGGTGTGGCGGGACTTCTCCATGAAGAGCCGGGCCTTGAAGACGGCGTGGCGGTCCACGGCGGAGATGACCTGGGGATACTGAGCGGCCAGGGCGGAAAATTCCCGCATGGCGGCCCGGTTCTCATTGTAGATCTGGATGGAGCGCTCCAGGGCGGCGTTGGTGATCTTCACCCCGGTGACGCCCTCCAGCTTCTCCTTCAAAATGGCGTACTCCTGCTCCAGAAAGCGGTTGGCCGCCTCCAGGCCCCGGTTCTGGGGGTGGGTGAAGACCAGCACGGGGGAGGTGCCCTTCCACTTCTGGGACATGCACTTGAGGGTGTCGCAGGGGACGGAGAAGACCACGGCGGCCAGGTCGTCGTAGACCCCCTCGCACTCCAGCTCCATGACTTGCTGCATGACGGAGCAGGCGAAGGGGGGCAGGTAGGTCCGGGCCTTGGTCACGGGGCGGCTGCCGCCCCAGAGGCCTACGGGGAGGAAGCCGGTGGCGTGGACCAGCTCCTCGGGAGCGTAGATGGGCATCATGCCGATGGCGCCCTTGCCCGTCTCGGCCAGGTGGTCGGCCATGGCCTTTCTGGGATCGCCGGCAATGGCTCGGAACTGCTCCAGCAGGACTTTGATGTTCTCTTCCATGACTACCGCTCCTTCCTCATGCCTGACCGCCGCCGGCGGCCTGCTCCATCATCTCGCCCAGGGCCTGGACCCGGGTGTCGTACTGGGCGGGAGCAAAGTTCCGGGGGTCGGTCTGATCGCCGTCAAAGCTGACGTAGGGCAGGCCGTTCTGCTCCTGGATGCGCTCGGCGGTCTCCACGTTCAGAAAGCTCATGAGCTTGCAGCTGCGGTTGAGGTGGTAGAGGACGCCGTCACACTGGCCCTCCTCCATGATCCGCCGCAGGACGGCCACCTTGTTGTCCAGGCAGGTGTTGATATAGGTGCGGGTATAGGCCTCAGCCATGGAGTGGAGGGACTCGTCCTCGGCGTCATAGGTCAGATCCCACATGTTGGGGTAGGCCGAGCCGGTCATGATGGTGCCCTGGTTCTTCAGGGTCTTGAAGGTGTGCCCCAGGTAGGGCCACACGGCGATGCCCTCCCAGGTGACCCGGTTCTTCTCGGCGCCCTTGAAGGCCGACTCACCCTTCTTGTACTTCTCCTCCAGCTCATCGGCAAACTTCCTGAAAGTGATCTCGGCGTAGTCGCGGCTGCGGGCGCACACCACCAGGGCCATGTAGTTGAAGAGGTCGAAGCCGTTGAGGGGGGAGGGCTTATAGCGGCTCATGGCGGCGATGCGGTTCCACTGCTCGATGGAGCGCTGGGTCTGACGGCGGACCTGGTGGAACTTCTCATAGTCGAAGGGCCGGCCGCAGATGACCTCCAGCTGGGAGATGGCGTTGCGGAACTCGTCGGCAATTATTCCTTGGCGTGCTCGGACACCGGCATGGTGTGGTTGAAGGGCACATCGATGACGATACAGGGGATGTTCAGCTCGGCGGCCAGGTTCTCATACCACTTAAGGAGGGTGTTGCAGATGTTGTTGCAGGTGATGACCAGGTCGGGAAGAGGGACCCGGGCAGCGGGGGAATTGGCCAGGGCCTCGGGGGTCTTGCCCGTCATGGCCTCCTCCTTCAGCAGCTCCATATAGCCCATGTTCACCCGGCCGTAGGAGCAGCAGTCCACGGAGTAGCCCATGCGGTCGGCCACCTCCAGCATGTCCATGGCCCCCTTCCGGGCGCCGATGCCAGCGGCGTGTGTCTCGGGATAGACCATGGCGATGTCCATGGCCACGCACATCTCCGGCGGCGCCACGGAGGCCGACCAGCACACCAGCTTGCCGTCGGCCTTGGCCTGTCGGGCCTCCTCATCCAGCTTGGCCTGATAGTAGGCCAGAAGCTCCTTGGCGGTCATCTCTTGGGTGGATTTCTCACTCATGCGGAGCGCTCCTTTCGCTTCATTTCCTCATAGGCCAGCAGCGCGGCGCCCAGAGCGCCGGTGAGCTGCGGGTTTTGGGCCACCACCAGGGGCACGCCCAGTTCCTTCTCAATGGCGTCGGCCACGCCGCCGTTCTTGGCGGCGCCGCCGCACAGGACCACCTCCCGCCGGACCCCCACCCGCTGGGCCAGGGCACAGGCCTTGGCCGCCACGCTGAAATGGACGCCGGCGATGATGTCCTCCTTGGCCGTCCCCCGGGAGAGGAGGGAGATGACCTCGGATTCGGCAAAGACCGTGCAGGTGCTGCTCACCTGGGCCGGATTCTTGGACCGGAAGTGGTATTCCCCCATCTCCTCCAGGGGCACCTCCAGCACCCGGGCCATGACCTCCAGGAACCGGCCGGTGCCGGCGGCGCACTTGTCGTTCATGTAAAACTGCCGGATGCCGCCCCGGTCGTCCAGGGCGATGGCCTTCACGTCCTGACCGCCGATGTCGATGATGGTGCGGACGTTGGGCTCCTCAAAGAAGACCCCCTTGGCGTGACAGGTGATCTCGCTCATCTGCTTGTCGGCCATCGGCAGGGCGGTGCGGCCGTAGCCGGTGGCCAGGATGAAGGCCATATCCTTCAGGTCGAGTCCGCTCTTGGCGGTGATCTTCTCCAGCACCCGTCCGGGACCGCTGCTGCCGGTGCCTGCCTGGACGGCCAGCCCCGCCACCACCTCCCTGCCATCCCGGAGGATGACCGCCTTGGAGGAGGCGGAGCCCACGTCGATGCCCATCGTGTACATGCCGTTTCCTCCCTCAGTGCCGGTCGCCCCGGTCGATGGGGCCTACGGTCTGGACCAGTTCGAAGAGGACGCCCTCCGAATAGCGGGGACGGAGGAAATTGACGATGATGTCGGAGGTACCCTCCACCGCCTCTTTCTCCAGCATCTCCAGTCCCTGGGCCTCCAGCTCCCGGCTGGCGGCCTCCACATCCTCCACCTCGAAGGCGATGTGGGCGATGCCGCCCTTGCCGCCGTTGAAGCGGGTGAGCACCCCCTCATGGGGGATGATGAACTCAATGGGACTCTCGTTGGGGCCGTATTTGGTAAAGATCAGGTCGGCGTGATAGCTCTTCACATAGCCTCGGTAATCCACTTCCAGACCGAAGAGCTCGATCAGGTGTTCCGCCTGTTCCACAGTGGGGAGGACCACTCCCACGTGGTGCATCCGCAGGGGCTTCATGCTGGTCACCCTTTCCTTTGAAGTGCCCCCAGTGTAGCACGGCGTCCGGCGTGAAGCCATGAAATGCAATGGACTTTTCTGGAAATGAGTTGCATCAAACTTGAATCTGCCTTGCAATTTGAATCAAGTTGACGGCAGGTTTGAAAAGTAAGCCCCTCTATGGTATACTGACCCCAATAGTGACCATGGGGAGGGACACGATATGACGGAGTATGGCGCGCTGCTCCGGCGCCTGCTGGACTTCACTGGCAGCAAGCTCTACGCCGTGGCCGACGAGGTGGGCTACGACGTCTCCTACATCAGCAAATGGTGCAACAAGGATCTGCTGCCGGCGCCCAAGACCGCCCACGCGGTGGATGTGGCGCTGGGCCGCTTTTTTGGTCAGGCCATCCGTCGGGACCGCGCGGAGGCGGCCTTTGACGCCGCCTTCCCCGGAGCCGGTGCGGAGGAGGAACTGGAGCCTCGAATCACCGCCCTTCTGACGGAGGCATACGATGCCTCCGTCCACCACCGGACCGCTGCCGCTCCGACTTCAGCGGCGGAGGCGGAGCTCTTCGTCCGGCACCACGAGATCTTGGGGCGTCTGCGGGCCATTCCCACCCCAGGTAAGGGGGAGACGGTGGTCTGCACCGTCGATCTGCTCACCCTGCTCAAAAGCCGGGATTTTCCCGCCCTGGAGCACCTCTTCCACGGCAGCGGCGTCCATATCCACGCCGCGCTGGACCTGACGGCCTTCCAGAGCGGCGGTCAGGAGGAGATGGAGCGGCTCTACGGCTTCCTCAGCCGGAACAGGGCGAGCTTCATCACCCTGTACGACGGCGCGGGGCTGGAGCGGGAAGGGCTCCTGGCGGCAGGCGAGCACTGTGGCATGCTCATGAGCATGGATGGCCGCGGAGAACTGGACGCCCTCGTCATGGCCCAGGGCGCGGCCGGAACCCATCTGCGGGAAACTGCCATGACCCGCCTTTCCGAGCGGCCCGTTCTGCTGAGCCCCGCCCAGCCGGAGGACATGCGCCGGGGCGGATACCGCACCGACTTCTACAGCCGGGATCAATTTCAGTTCTTTTCCCCCTACGGCTTTGAATTTCTGCTGCCCCCCTCCGTCTGCGAACCCATCCTTCAGGCCGGCGGACCGGCCGCCGGCCCCGTATGGGACCTCAGGCGGCTGTTCATCACCTGGGAGGAGGTCTTTCAAAAGAGCCACATCAACTTCTACCTGCTCAAGTCCTCCATGCTGCGTTACCTAGACTCGGGAGCTCTTCTCTTTGCCGACATCCCCTACCGCATGTCGCACGCCCAACGCCTGGAGCACCTGGAAAACATTAAGGAGCGGGTTCTGGCCAACCACGATATCCACTTTTTTGTGCTGGACGACGATGCCCTGCCGCCGGGACCGCCGCCGGGCTTTGGCGTCTATCTGAGCCCCAAAAAGCTCTTCCTCAAAAATCCCAGCGCCTATTTGGCGGGAACAGGTCCTATGTTCTATACCGTCCAGGGTGATGCGCTGATTCGGGCGGCCAGCCGGTATCTGGATGGCCTCCAGACACTGCCTGCCTGTCGGAGCTTCGATTACAGGGATGTTCCGGATCTGGAGCAGCGGTATGGTGGCATGATCTACCGCATGCTCACACTTCCGCAGGAGGAGCCGGGCTGAGCCCTTTCGGCACAGCTATCACCCGCCCATCGTACAAAAGGTACCACGTCCCAATGGGATGCGGTACCTTTTCCGGTATGCGGGCAAACGCCATCGCTCTTGCCCCGGGCAGCGTCGCTGTTTCCCGCTGGTGCAGGGAAAAACTGAGGCCCTGGCCCTCAAATAATGAGGGCCAGGGCCTTGGGGAATATTTTTTGAACCGGGAAAATCAGAGCCACGAGATACAGCCGATGACCGCCGAGACGAATATCGTACTGATGGTCATGGACGCCACATTGCTGACTGTGCCGTGGATGTAGGGGGTCTGTGGTCATCCAGCCACTCTGCGATGTGGGCGCCGATCACGCCGCCCACAATGCTCGAGACCAGGATAACCGGCATCGTAGCGCCATGGAGCAGGATACAGGCGGGGGCGGTACATACAACGGGTACATACGTAGCATACCAGCCCTTTTCCTGATACTTGCTGGTATAGAGAAATACGCCGATATAGGCCTCCGACTTTATCGCGGTGGCAGACTGCGCCGTAGCGTTGAGCGCATTCTGATACTCCTTGGTCAGGATCTGACAGTCCAGCTCCAGGGCATACAGCTCCCGCTCCGTTTTTTCCAGCTCAGACCACATCGAAAACAGGCTCTGCCTCCGCCGGTTGATCTCCTCCTGCATACCGTTTTTCAGCTCCAGAAGGCCGTACTCCGCCTTGGCCCGGAATTCGTTGGTCTGGACCGCGTGGTGAAGCGTCTCCTGAACCCTGCGCACCTCATCATGTATATCGGAATTTTCAAAAATTATAAAATTGTTTGGTTTTGCTCTGCGTTATCCAATAAGGGCGAGCATTGTCCCTGTTGGCAAGGGGATTTCAAAGGGGAACGGCGTTCTCCTTTGCCTGGGGTGTTCAGAGGGGATGAGTTCCCCTTTGAGCGGAAGAATCCAAAGAAACCGGCGGTTTCGTGGCACACGATTTTCCGCAGGAAAGTCTAGTGTGTTATACCTTTGCTTCCGGCTGACGCCGGGAAGGGGCTGGTTGCGGCAGCTGCAATCTGGGCAGATGAACGGTAGACAGACGCTTCCCGGTGGCAGTAGGGCAGGCGGATTTTGTGCGGTCACGGACGAAATCGGGATATGCACAGAGGGCAAAATCTGCCTGCCCGGAAAAGGAAGCAAAGGTATATCATCCCCCGTCCCGCCGCAGTGACAGCACCCTCGTTAGTCTACTTCTCCCTTAGATTTCTCACGGCTCTTATAAACATTGTACTGATTCTTACACCGTGGGCTGCAAAAGGCTGCATTGGATCGGCTGCCCAGGAACACCTTCTGGCAGTGTGAACTGAACCAGTAAAAACGGACAGTGACAAAATACCCCCTGATGTAGGAAAATAGACTACATCAGGGGGTATTGTTATGAGGAAACGAAATTACACACAGGTTCAGGGGCTGCTGCCGGAAATCAAAGTCATGCTGTCAGAGGGGAAAACGCAGCGGGAAGTGGCAGAGCACTTTGGGTTTCAGGATAAGTATGTGGTAAAGCAGCTGCTGGTACG
>NZ_JAPFEA010000001.1 GCF_026169115.1 Intestinimonas sp.
CCGCCGCAGGCGGCCAGGGAGAACACGAGGGCGGAGGTAAGGAGCAGTGCAGTGAGTCTCTTCTTCATGACGGTACTTCCTTTCATTCCATTCTTTTTTCACGCCCGCAGACTGCGGGCGAACCTAAACGGATCTCAGAGGGCGCCCTTGCGCTCCAGGGCCTTCTTCAGCTCGGCGGCGCCGAACCGGGGGCTGCCCAGGAAGGGCTTGCCGTAGGTGGCCTCCAGATGGGGCTCGGCATAGGCCATGGAGCCCTGGGCCAGCACCACCACGTCCACCTGGTCGATGATGGCCTTGGCCGCCTCGGTGAGCCGGGCCTTGAACTGGTCCTGGTCCAGGCCGAAGGCCCCGTCCACCAGGCAGTCCACCAGCTCCACCTTCTTACCGGCCTCCCGGGCCACCCGCAGCACCGTGTTCTTGGTGGGCTCCAGGGTGGTGGGCAGGGTGGCCATCACGCCGATGCGGCTGCCCCTGCGGACGGCCTCCCGGCACATCTCCTCGTCCACCCGGACGATGGGCACGCCGATGTATCGGGCCGCGTCCTGGGCGCAGTCTGCCACTTCACCCACGCTGCTGCACAGGTTGAGCATGGCGTCCACCCCGGCCTGAGCGGCCTGCATATACATGCCGATGAGCCGCGCCGCCGGAGCCGTGGTCACATAGCCCGCCTCCCGGACGTCGGCCAGGATGCTGGGGTCCTGGAGACTGTAAAGCTCCACATCCTCGCCCAGCTGGCCCTTGACCTCCCGCTCCACCAGCTCAATGAGCTCGGGGGTGGTGCTGGTGTAGATCAGACCTACCTTCATATCCGTTGACCTCCTCTGTAAACATCCTATGTTTTACATCCTATGTTAAGAGTAGCAAATTTCTCCGCTGTTGTAAATCCGTAATATGTCCCAGCTTTTACCTCCTGTTTTTATGCAATATCTACAACTTTCTGCATTAGTAAGAACAAAACCTTTCTTTCGCAGGAGGAATCACTTGACAAGGAAGGGGGCAGATGATAGGATGCTCGAAAACATAGGATGTTTTGTGTGGTATCATAAAAAGGAGGGCTTTTCCATGCATTATTTTCAGGCGGCAAGGACAGGCGGCTACGCTGTGGGCGCCTTTATCGCCGACACGCTGGACACCATGGAGGCGGTGGCCGACGCCTGCGCCCAGGCGGGGCTGCCCGCCGTCATGATGGCCGGCATGGCCACCGTCCGGTTCCTGGGGCCGGAGCGATATGTGGACCTGTGCCGCTCGGTGGGACGGGGGCGCTCCATCCCCGTCTATGCCCATCTGGACCACTGCACCGACCGGGACCTGCTGCTGCGGTGCGCTGAGGCCGGCTTCGACTCCGTCATGTTCGACGGCTCCCAGCGTCCCTTTGCCGAAAATGTGGCCATCTGTGCTGAGCTGGCGAAAAAATGCCACATCCGGGGCGCCCTGCTGGAGGGCGAGCTGGGGGTCATCGCCGGCCAGGAGGAGCATGTGGAGAGTGCCGTGAGCCGCTTCACCGACCCGGCTCTGGCGGAGGAATTCGTCCGCCGCACCGGGGTGGACGCCCTGGCGGTGTCGGTGGGCAACGCCCACGGTCTCTATCAGGGCGCGCCCGAGCTCCAGTTCCCCCTGCTGGAGGAGCTGGCCCGGCGGTGCGCCATTCCCCTGGTCCTCCACGGCGGCACCGGCATCCCCGGCGCTGACCTCCGCCGGGCGGTGTCCATGGGGGTGTGCAAGATCAACGTGGGCACCGAGCTGCGCCGGGCCTATATGGACGCCGTCCGGGACTACGCCTCCCAGGAGGGGGGCACCGCCATCGGCCTGTCCCAGGCCATCCGGGACCGGGTCCGCCCGGCGGCGGCCAGATACCTGGAGGACTACCGGCCGGGAGGTGACCGCCATGCGGCTCTTTGAGAGCGACAACGTCTGGAAGCGCCGGAAACGGGCTCAGGACCGGGCCAACGCGCCCGACACCCCGGAGCGCCGGCGGGAGGAGGCCCGTCAGGCCATGGTCAGCCAGTTCCTGTGGCTCTTCGGGGCCCTGCTTCTGGACGCCCTGGGCCTGCTGGGGCTGAAGCTGGGGGTCATCGTCCCCGACGTGGTCACCGTGGGCTTCCTCATCGTGCTGGCGGGCTACGCCCTCATCTCCATCCGACCGGCGGTGGACGCCTACCGCCACTGGAAAAGTCTCCCCTGAACTCCGTGAGCCTGTCGACAAAGTCGACAGGCTCTCTCAAAAATGCAAGTATTTTTTCGAAGGGATGCAGCCTGCTGCGTCGCACTTCGTTGGGCCCCAAACAAAGCCGCTTTGCTGGGCTTTGTTTGGGGCCCAACTCGCACGCTTGCAGGCTGAGAAGCGTTTTTTCCAAGGCACATGTCCTTGGAAAAAACAGATTTTTCTTCCGTTGTCTGCGGACAACGGAACTCTGCGAGACTCTTGCACGAAATTTGAGGTGTTTCTGCTTTTTCGACAAGCTGCGTTTTTTGTCGGTGACCGGTTGCGCATGGCCGCAAAGCTGGTATAATATTGCCAGATACTCTGCGGGGGCCGCCGCTCCCGCCCACGAAAGACCGGGAGGCGATCACCCATGTGCATGGAGATCCGAGACAACACCCTTTATTTTGACGGCTGCGACGTCACCGCCCTGGCCCAGACCTACGGCACCCCCCTGTACGTCTACTCCCAGACCGCTCTGGAGGGGCGCTTCCAGGCCCTCCACACCCAGTTTCTGGACCGGTGGGAGAACACCCGGGCGGCCTATGCCGCCAAGGCTTTCTGCACCCCCGCTCTGCTGCGGCTGGTGAAGGAGGCCGGACTGTGCGTGGACGTGGTCTCCGGCGGCGAGCTCACCTGCGCCCTCGCCGCCGGCTTCCCCCCGGAGCGCATCGAGTTCAACGGCAACAACAAGCTGCCCGCTGAGCTGGAGCTGGCGGTGGAGCACGGCGTGGGGCGCATCATCATCGACGGGCTCCAGGAGCTCTCCCTGCTGGAATCCATCTGCGCCCAGCACGGGAAGAAGATGAAGGTCCTCTATCGGGTCACCCCCGGCGTCAAGGCCGACACCCACGACTATATCATCACCGGCAAAAAGGACTCCAAGTTCGGCATCCCCCTGGACGAGGACATCCTTTACCCCGCCGTCAAGGCCGCCATCGACTCCCCCTGGGTGGACCTGCTGGGCTTTCACTTCCATGTGGGCTCCCAGCTCTTTGAGGTCCGGCCCTATCTGGAGGCCCTGGACACGGTGCTGGGTCTGGTGAAGGAGTCCTGGACCCGGTACGGCTTCGCCATGACCGAGCTCAATGTAGGCGGCGGCTTCGGCATCTGCTATACCGACGAGACGCCCAGGGACTACGGCTGGTACCTGGACCCCATGATGGAGCGCATCGACGCTTTCTTCCGGGCGCTGGGGCTCCCCCACCCGGCGGTGGTCACCGAGCCAGGCCGCAGCGTGGTGGGCGAGGCCGGCATCACCCTCTATACCGTGGGCTCCATCAAGGACATCCCCGGCGTGCGGAAGTATGTGTCGGTGGACGGCGGCATGACCGACAACATCCGCCCCGCCCTCTATCAGGCCAGCTATCGGGCCGTTGCCGCCAACAAGGCGGAGGTCCCCGCCGAGGAGGTGGTGACCGTGTGCGGCAAGTGCTGCGAGTCGGGGGACATCCTCCTCCGGGACGCCGCCCTCCCCGCCCTGGAACAGGGGGACATCCTGGCCGTCCTCTCCACCGGGGCCTACGGCTACGCCATGGCCAGCAACTACAACTCCAACCCCATCCCGGCGGTGGTCCTGGTGAAGGAGGGCCGCTCCGGGCTCATGGTCCGGCGGCAGACCTGGGAGGACCTCCTCTCCACCAGCTGCGACCCCGGCCTGTAAGCTGTAAAAGCCGCCTGACGCATTGCGTCAGGCGGCTTTTGTTGTCTTTGTCCTTACCAGCCCACGCCCAGGTCGGGGCGCACGTCCAGGTCGATGATGTCCTCGGCGTTGTAGAACTGGAGATAGCGGTCCCGGGACCAGCGCAGGGTGGTCCCGTCCGGGTGGAGCCGGTCACAGATGACGGCGGAGATGTCGTCCTTCACATAGGAGAAGGAGTTGATCCCCACGCTGGCGAAGACCCGGAAGCCCATGCTCTGGAGGTACTGGAACATGGGGCCGGTCTTGTGCCAGTCATCCCCGTCGGGCCGGGCGCCGTGGGGATAGAAGAGGATGTTGGTGGGCCCCACCAGGGTCCCCACCTCGTCCAGCCACCGCTCGGTGTCGTTCTGGACCGACTGGAGAGTGCGCGTCTCGCTGCCCAGATTGATGTGGCCCCAGGTGTGGGAGCCGAAGGTCCAGCCCGTCTCCTTGAGCCGCTCGATCACCGGCTTCACCGCCTCGATCTCCCCCTGGCGGTAGGTCTCAAAGGCCGGCCGACCGGGGTCATTGGCGGCAATGTCCCGGTCATCCTGGGTCCGGTAGCCCAGGATGCCCTGGTAGCCGGTGAGGGAGAAGATGGCCTTGGCCCCGTTGAGGGAGAAGTCGGGGTGCTCCAGCACGAACTGGTCCAGGATGGGGGTGGCGTCCAGGTCCTGGGTGAGGAAGGTCTCCTTGGTGTAGGGGTCGGTGCATTCAGCCCAGATCTGACCGTCCTCCCCCACCACCAGCTTGGAGGTGAAGCCGCCCTCCAACATATACTCATAGTAGTTCACATCGTCGAAGGAGATGATGAGGGGCTTCTTCCCCTCGGGGAGCTGCAGCGTGTTGCGGACCATGCGGGGGCTGCCCCCGTCGGTGACCTCGCTCCAGACGTCCTCCATGGCCACCAGGATATAGTCCTTGTCATAGAGGTTCTGGAGGATCTTTTTGTACTCGTCCACCGTCACCATCCAGTCGTCCAGGCCGATGCGCTGGGACTCCGGCAGGGCGCTCTCATGGAAGGCATACTGGGGATAGGCGATGACGGGGTGGAAGAAGATGTGCTCCACCGGTTGGTCGGGCCCCCAGGACTGGGTGAGCTGTTCCTCCGACCAGTAGGTCCGCACGGCGTCATAGGGGTCGGCAGCCGGCGTGGGGCTGTTTTCAGACAGGGGTTCGCTCTCCTGAGCGGGAGTGGAGCTGGGGCTGGGGCTGGGCTGCCACTGGGCCTCCTCCTTGCCGCCACAGGCGGAGAGGGTCAGCGTGAGCCCCAGGGCCAGCAGGAGCGCCGCAGGACGGGTGAGCTGTTTCATCACGGGATTCCTCCATTATTTTTCTTGATAGGAGCATCATACGACACATTGGAGCGAAATACACTACAAAACGGTAACGAATCCGTTACGGTTTCCCCTCATCAAAGGGCACCCGGCGCACCAGCAGGATGGAGGCCGCGCCGGTGACCGCCCCGGTCAGGACGCTGGCCGCCAGCAGGGGGGCCAGATAGATGGCGATGGCCGGGGAGGCCAGCACGCCCATGGCCGCCAGGATCTGCCCGGTGTTGTGGGCGGCGGCCCCGGCGATGCACACGCCGAAGAGGGAGAGCCCCGGTACCCGGAGGAGGAGCCACATGGTACCCAGGGCCAGCAGCCCCCCGCTGAGGGAGAAGGCCAGGGCGGTGAGGTTGCCCCCCACCACCGCCCCCAGCAGGCAGCGGGAGACCAGAATGCCCAGGGCATCCCGCCCCGAAAGGCGGCACAGAGCGTATACCGTGACCAGATTGGCAAGGCCCAGCCGCAGGCCGGGCAAGGGGATGAGGACGCTCAGGGGCACCAGCCCCTCGCACACCGAGATGGCCAGGGCCAGAGCGGTGAGGACGGCGCAGCGGGTGAGCCGACGGACGGAGTGTGTCATGCTTCGCCCTCCTCAGCCGGTGACGGCGTCGGCTTCCGCCGCGCCGCCGGTGACGGTGATGACCAGCCGGTTGGGCAGGCACACGATCTGCCCGCCGGACCGGGAGACCCAGCCGGTGTGGACGCAGTCCTGGCTGGGGCAGTCGCTGTGCAGGACCCGGACCCGGCCATTCTCCCCTTCCACCGTGATGGGATACCGAACCCCCGGCACCTCCAGGGTGACCGGCTCCGTCAGGTCGGAAAGGGGGAGCTCCGCCACCAGCTCATTGTCTAAGACGATCCGGGCGGTGAGAAAGTTGCCGGACACAGGGCGAAAAAAATAGAAGATGGCCGCGGCGGCGGCCAGCACCGCCAGGACCACAAGACCATCCAGGGGGGTGGGCCGGGTGCGGTCAGCGGCGGACGATCTCATAGGTGTAGCCCGCCTCCTCTCCCAGCGGCTCCAGGCCCTCCTCCAGGCCCTGGGTCACATAGACATGGTCCTCCTCTGTCACCAGGATGAGGTCCATTCCAGCCACTGTGCCCTCCCCGCTCTCCCAACGGGTAAGGGCCTCCTCCGCCCCCAGGACATAGAGGGCGGTGGACCACGCGTCGGCCAGGGCGGGGTCCTCGGCCACCACCGTCACGGAGCGGAGGCCCGACTGGGCCGGATAGCCGGTCTCAGGGTCAACGATATGGTGATAGGTCTGTCCGTTGGCCTCAAAGTACCGCTCATACCCACCGGAGGTGGAGCAGGTCCGCCCCGCCGGCAGGGACATCATACACAAGTAGTCCTCTCCCCCACCCTGTGGGTCCCGGACATACACCCGGAAGGGACTGCCGTCTGGCCGGGTCCCCAGGGCGGTGATGTTGCCCCCCAGGGCGATCACGGCGGAGTCCACCCCATGGGCAGTGAGGACCTCCACCACATCGGCGGCGGCGGCCCCCTTGGCGATGGCCCCCAGGTCCACCGCCTGCCCTGCTATGGGCAGGGAGACGGTATCCCCGTCCAGCACCGGCAGGTCCCGGGTCAGGGACAGCAGCTTCTCCAGCTCGGCCTGGTCCGGCACCCGGTGGACCGCCGTGGTCTCGCTCTCGGTGGCGCCGAAGCCCCAGGCGTCCATAACGGGGGCCAGCACCGGATCGAAGGCCATCTCGCTCTCCAGGGCGGCGGCGTTGGCCTTCTCCAGGAGGGCTGCGGTGTCCGGGTCCACCTCCACCGGTTCGGCGCCGGCGGCGGCATTGAGCCGGGTCACATCGCTGCCAGGCCGGGTCCGGGACCACAGGGCGTCCAGCCGGTTGACCGCCTGCTGTGCGGCCACCAGCGCTTCGGCAGGGTCTCTATGATACGCAGTAATGGACATGGGGGTATCCATGGCAAAAAAGGATTGGCTGACCGGTTCTGCGGCAGGCCCACAGCCAGAGAGGAGCGCTACGGCACACAGGAGAGGAAAAATATGTTTCATCGTCTGCCTCACAGATAGAAAAATCAAGTTGATTGTATCATATCCGGTTCTTTCTGGCAACATAGGTTAGAATCGTCGTTTTTTCTTGTTGCAAAACGTCTGGGTTTCTGGTAGAATAGCATCTGTTAGACTGGCCGTTACACCGGCCAGTCGTTTTGAGCATCAAACGAGGAGATGGATCCATGGATAAAGAAAAACGCGCGGCGGATAAGCGCGCGGCACGCAACCACAAAGAGGACATCGTTCTGAACCGGGTTCTCATCTGGTTTGGCGCCGCTGTGGTGGCGGAGCTGGTCCTGCTGCTGCTGAACCGCTACTATATCAATGTCACCACCGCCCCCGGTGAGATCGAATTCGCCGGCGCCCTGCTGAAGGCTTGGCCTGTGCTCATCGGTGTCACCGCTGTCGGCGCCGCGCTCTGTCTTTTCTGGAGCTATTTCTGGGCCAAAGGCGGCAAGCGCATCACCTTACCCGCCATCCTGGCCGGCGTTTTCTTCGTGGGCCTGGTGATCTCCGTGGTCACCTACCGCTTCTATGCCACCGGCGTGCAGTTCCTCTGCGGGGCCGTCCCTGCCGCCGCCGTGCTGGCTCTGGTGTACTACCTCTATCAGCATGAGTTCTTCGCCGTCACCGTTCTCTCCGCCCTGGGGCTGGTGGGCCTGTGGCTCTTCCGCCGGGCCGGCGGCGGACACCAGACGCTGGTCTATGCCTACGTGGCGGTCCTGGCGGTGATCCTGGTGGGGACCGTGCTGCTGTGCCGTTCCCTCTCCGCCAAGGACGGCGTCCTCACCCTGGGCGGCAAAAAGCTCCAGCTTTTCTCCCGCAGCGCCTCCTACGGCATGATCTACCTCACCTGCGCCGTGGTGGCTGTGGCTGTGGCCGCCGCCCTCCTGTTGGGCACGGCGGTCGCCTACTACCTCATCTTCGCGCTGGTGGCCTGGATCTTCATTATGGCCGTCTATTACACCGTAAAGCTGATGTGACCTGCGGCAGGCTTTGCCGCAAACAGGATTTTGAATGAAAAAGCAGCCAGGGATCGCTATGGTGGTCCCTGGCTGTTTTTTTGACCGCTTGTGCATATTCCAGCCTCCGCCAACGTGCAAATGCAGAGCAGGTCAACAAAAAAGCCGATGGAATTCATAGCACCGTGATTTTGAGTGAGATTCCAGACCATGGAGTAAAACGTCTACGTACAGGTGCTGAGCGGAATCGCTCTGCACAAGGCCCCCGAACTCCCGGCATCTTGCTTTCAAAGCGGTTCTCCGCATTTTACAGGCGTTTATAGTGGTTTTGCATGTAGTCAGAGAGCCCTTCTTGACCAGGTGCGGCATCCGCTGCCACAGCCTGTCCAGAAGGGCTCTTTTTCATGTTCAGGTTTTTGGTATGTTACCTCTGAGAAGTCTGAAAGGGACAGTTTTTACACCAAGCATGCTCAGTTGCTGAATGTGCCCAGATCTTACAGGCCCCCCAGGGGGAAGTCATTCCTTTCTTTTTTGTCGATGATATCGCAGGCATTGGAGCTTGACGCAGCCGGAATATTCCTATAAAGTTAATTTTGACAAAGCGGGCCACCATAAATAACAGAGCCGTACTCTTTTGATTCCTTACTGTAAAAACAAGCCAGAAAGCCGTTCTGCAAAAAGTTTTCTGCACAAATAGGCCTGATGCTTTGGATACCTTAACCGTTCTCTCTACCTGAATGGGAGGTCTCAAAATGAATCTTTTTGATTTACTCAATTCGAAAATGTTCCGGCCTCTGGCGGGGCGGCATCAACGTATTTATGCTGACTTGTTGATGCTGATCTGGGACAGATGCAGCACGTCCCAGGACTACAGCATAGAAAAAAGCACCCTCACAGAGCTGGCAGAGACCTATATGGAAGGACTGGGGACCCTTCTGCCGCCGGACGAAGAAGACGAATGGGACGGAGCGGCATCCGATGCCAGAAGCCAGAGCCTGCTGTTCGTGCGCCGCTTGCGGGATACGGGATGGCTGGAAGATTTGGAGGGCGGATATGAGGAGGAGCCCCGCACCGCTCTGTGTGCCCTGGCAGTCCGGCTGCTTCAGCTCTTTGACCAGCTGCTCCACCCCAAGACCGTCACTTACAGCGGAAAGCTCTTAAAAGCATACCGGCTGCTCCAGGATATGGAACAGGAAAAAAGTCCCTATGAGAATGTACTCAAGGAAGTCTCCTCTGATATGGCGGACCTGAACACCTCCCTGCGGCAACTCAATGCGTCCATCGGGACCTACATCGATCAGCTGACACGGAACCGGACGCCCCAGGAAGTCTTGGACCTGTTTCAGCAGTACGAAGATGAGATCGTGGTGGCAGCCTACCACCGCTTCAAGACCAGCGACAATCTTTTTCAGTACCGAACCGGGATTCTGGAGGGGCTGGATACCTGCAGCGGGCGGTATGCCGAGGTATTGGCCGCGGATTACTGCAGAGTGGAGCGGGTCAGCGAGGCGGAAGCCGCCATTGCGGTACGAAGGCTGGTCCAGAAGGTGCGGGATGAGCTGGAGATCATGCGGGATCTGCTGGCGGAGATCGACCGCAACCATGTGATCTACCGGAAGCGGGCTGTACAGCGGGCTCAGTTCATGCTGCTCTCCGACGGCTCTGCCCAGGGAAAAATCAGCGATCTGCTGCGGTATTACACCCAGACCATTCAGCACCCGGAAGAGCTGTTCGAGCCAGACGAGAGCCCTTTGAGCCGCCATTGGAAATTCTATCCCACGGAGACCTTGGACAGGAACTTTCTTAAGCCTGTCGTCAACAGCCGAAAACCCACCCTCATCGAGCAGGCGCCTCCGGAGCCTCCCATAGCCGAGGAGGAACTCCAGCGTCAGCAGGCGCTGCTGCTGGAATATGTCCGTCAGGCGGTCACGCTGGAAAATGTAAATCGTTTTGCCGGTCAGGTGCTAGAGCACCGGGAAACGGTTTCCGCTCTGGAACTGGCTTCTGCACAAAGTCAGGAATTTATCAAAATCATCGGACTTCACACATACTCACAGTCCCCTGATCGCAATTATGAGATCTCCGAACAGGAGGAATGGGTTGCCTGCGGCGGATTCCGGTTCCAGCAGTTCTGGATACGCAGACGAAGCTGAAAGAGAGGTTTCTATGGACGTAAGAGAGGTCGCCAACTATCTGCTCAACCACTGCTTTCTCCCGTCGCAGGCGGAAGACCTGCGAGAAAAGCATTACTATGCGGTCAATCACCTGGAGGAGCTGCGCCGGATCTTCAAGCCCCTGGGTTATACGGTTGTCTACCATTCCGCACCTTTGAAGGTGATCTCACTGGTCAGCGAGTATGAGGGAAATCAGGCGAAGCTGAATAAATACGAGAGTATCCTGCTGTTGATTTTCCGGCTGCTGTATTTGCAAAAGCGGGAAAAGCTCTCTCTGGATGGAGAGCACGTCGTCGTCACAGTGGGAGAGATCCAGGAGGAGTATCAAAAGCTGGGACTTCCCCGCAAGCTGGATCGGATCACACTGGAATCCATCCTGCGGACCCTCAAGGCCTACAATTTGGCAAAGCCGCTGGACCGCCTCACCGGGGAAGATGCCAAAATCGAGATCTATCCCACGGTCATTCTAGCACTGCCGGACAATGTCCTGAAGGCGTCCAGAGATGAGACGGCCGCGGCGCTGGACAAGTACCGCAGGGTTGTTGAGGAGGAGGATGTATGATTACGCTGTGCCGCCTACGGCTGATCAACTGGCATAATTTTGTCGACGACCTTCTGAATATCCAGCAGATCACCTATCTGATCGGCGTCAACGGTGTCGGCAAGACCACAATCCTGGACGCCCTGCGGTATTGCCTCACCACCAGCAAAAGCTTCAACGCCCTGGGTAACCGCAAAAGCAAGCGGACGCTTCTGGGTTCGGTACACGGCAAACAGCGGGATCAGGACGGAGACCGTCCCCGATACAGCCGCAAGGGGCACACTGTATCCTATATCGGCGCTGAGTTTCGGGATGATACCGCAGTCCCTGGGAAGGACACCTTTGTCATTACGGTCCGGGTGGAATCGGAGAAACCTGATGAGGACATGCGTCACGTACAGCAGCGCTGGTACATCTCTCCCCGGGGCGTCATGCTGGAGGACCTCCCCTTCCTGGGTCCCGACCATGTTCCCACAAAGCGGGAACAGTTTTGCCTGAAAAACAGGAAAATGCGGGATACCGACAATCAAAAGCTGGCAAAAGACCTGATCTGCCGTGCGCTGGGGATCGGAGCGGCAGACTCCCCGCTGGGGAAGAAATTCTGTGCAGTGTTCCCCATGGGCACCAGTATGGATGACATTGCAGACTTCCGGGAATTCATCTATCACTACATCCTCCCTCAGCCGGAAATTGACCCCCAAGCACTGCAGCAGGAGCAGATCGAACTGGATCATCTCAACGACGTGCTGCTCCAGGCAAAGGAGCGGGCGCAGCTGCTGAGAGAGATCAGTACCCTGGGCGAGACGGCCCGTTCCAAGCAGCGGGACTGCAGAGTGAACCAGGGGTTTGTTCTGTATGCCAGCCAACAGGCGGCAGCCGAAGAGGAAGAACAGATCCTTACCGCCATCCGCGACGGAAACCGGGAGATCGACCGTCTGCAAGAAGAGCTTCAGGAGCAGAAGGAGCGGACGGAGCAGGCCCACCAGCGGTGGATGGATGCCCTGCGGGAAAACCAGAACAGCCCGGAACGCCAGCAGCTGCAAGTCTTCGAGGATCTGGTAAAGGACCGGGAAAGGGACTACACGGAGGCCAGAAAAGCCCTTTCCTCTCTGCAAAACGCAAAACAGGAGCTGGAAGCTCTGAATCGAAAGCTGGCTGACTGCGGACGATCACTTCCGGAGGAACAGATGCCGGACGCCATTGAGCAGCTGCCGGAGCAGCGGCAGACGGAGCAGCTCACCGCCATGGAACAATTGCTTCGGGAGCGGGAAGACTCCCTGGATCAGGAGGAATTTCAGGTCCGAAGCGATCTCCAGAAGCTAAAAGAGCGGCAGAAAACCCTTCAGGCGAAAATCGAAACACTGGAAAAGGGTCAGTTGGTCTATCCGGATCAGGACCGGGCAAAACGGGTCTGCCAAGCCATCAACCGGGAGCTGGCCCAGCAGGGCATGGAGGCCGATGCCCGCATTCTCTGCGAGATCCTGACGGTGCAGGAGCCCGACTGGCAAGCGTGTATCGAAGCCTGTCTTGGAAATCGCCGTTTTGACATCTTCGTTTCCCCCCGGCATTACCGTACCGCCAAACGGGTATTTGAGCATCTGAAAGCCGAGGTGGGACAGGTCAGCCTTCTGGACAGTCCGGCTCTGGAACGGGACAGCGGAAAAGACGCCGCCGCCCCGCAGCCCGGCACCCTTGCCGCCAAAGTCACCAGTGAAAACTGGCTGGCCAGATACTACGTACAGAACCTGTTGGCGCAGATTATCTGCTGCGATACGTCGGAGACGCTGGAAGCGTATCCCCAGAGCGCCACAAAAGATCTTCTGCGGCACTATCCTTATCGGTTGGCGCGCCTGCGCACGCCTGTGCTGTATATCGGCATGGAAGCCCGCAAGCAGCAGTTGAAAGCCGCCCGGGAGGAGTTTTCAATTCTGCGCAGACAGCTGGCCAAGTGTTCTGCCCAGGCACAGTCCCTGCGGGATATTCTGGAGCAATGCCGCCGCATTCTGCACAGCAGCGTTCTGGAGGATCTGCGCAAAAACTGGGGCAGCGCCCAGCGGCATCAGACCAGTTGGCAGGCTCTGGAGCAGGCACGGCAGGAATACGAGATATGGAAAGAAAATCCCATTCTCCAGGCAAAGATCACCGCCGAACATCTCTGCCAGGAGGAATGGACACGGCAGGATCAAAAGCGGGTGGAAATCGAAGCTGCGCTCCGCTCCCAGACGGATAAGGTCCTGGAAAAACAAGGGATGCAGGAGCAGGCCATCCGGGAGGCGGATGAAGCCAGAGCTGGCTGGCTGGTGTTTTGTCAACAGGAGCCCTTGCTGCAGACAGAGGTAGAGAAAAAATATCAGGACGCAGCCCGCAGCCGTCCCCCGGACAAGATCGTCCAATACCAGACGAATTATCAAAATCAAGTGGACAGAGCCCTGGATGAATGGCTGCGGGACCATCTGATCCCTAAGCAGCGGGAATATAACACCATCTACACCTGCGACTATCCCCTGGGACTGGAAGGCATCGAGACCTTCCGGGAACAGCAGGAACGGCTGGTCCATGTGGATCTGGAACGGTACTCTACCAGTCTGCACCAGGCTCAGGAACGGTGCCGCCAGCGTTTCCGTGAAGACATTCTGTATCGGATGAAGGATGATATCTATAATGCCAAGCGGCAATTCCGGGAACTCAACCACACAATGGGAAACCTGCAGTACGGCGAGGAGGTCTATCAGTTCGTCATCCAGGCCAGTAACGACCCTGAACGCCGGGCATTTTATGATGTAATCATGCAGGATAGCAACCGGCGGATTCAGGGGGACGGCAGCATCGAAGATTTTCTGGCCCGCAATGACCCGGCCTACGAAACACAGGTCAACGAATTGATGGAGCGGATCCTGGCAGAACTGAAAGTCAACGCCCAGCGCCGCCTGGAGGGAAAGCAGCTATCCACAGAGCTGTCTCACTATGTGGACTACCGATACTACCTGGAGTATGACATTGAGTGCCACAACCAGATCACTGGCGGCGTGACCCGTCTTTCCGCTGTCAGTCAGGACAGCAGCGGTGGAGAGAATCAGGCGCCGTTCTACATTGCAATCTGTGCGTCACTGCTGCAGATCTACGACAAATGCGAGAACAGCATTCGCCTGGCACTACTGGACGAGGCGTTCAGCCGCATGACCAGTGACCGCATTCGCCCCATGATGCAGATGCTGCGCAAAATGCAGCTGCAGACGGTGCTTATCACCACAGTGGAAAAAGCCTCGGCCATCCAGCCCTACTGTGACACCACCTGTTCCATTATCAAAAGCGGTACGCGCAATGCTGTCCGCCCGTTTTATCAGGATGTGATGGAATGATAGACTACACCCACGAAATTCTCACGGCGATGGTGGATTGCTATGAACGCAGGAAAGGAACTTCTGCCCAAGATGGTAAATCTCGTCGGGCGATAACCATCGATCTCGCAAAGCATTATCCCATGTACCGGGATCACCTGAGTGAGGAGGAGCAGGACATTGACGACGCGGTGACGCACCTTTCCAGTTGGCAGATGGTTACCGCCCCCCGCAGTGACCAGGGATACTACACCAAGATCACCCTGCGGCTGGACCATATTCAGGAAATCTATGAATTCTTGGGGCGGAAACCAGCTCAGGAGATCCGGCAGGAGCAGCTGCAGCTTCTTTTGGAGGCCCGAAGACAAAACCCGGACACCCTCTCCGGCCGCTTTGCCGGAAAGATGATAGCCGCACTTCAGGCAGGGCGTTCACCGGGATACGGCCTGCAGGGGAATCTTGAGAAACTGCGGGATGTTCTGCTGGCTCTGGAAAAAATCGGGCAGCTGAAGGAAGATACCTATGTGCGCAATTTTTCTGAGGCCGTATTCCATGACTCCAAGCACTTTCAATCCATTTCCGGGATCATCCGTAGTATTCTCTCTGATCTGACGGACCAGCCGGTGGAAAAGAAGCAGATCCTGGAATATTACAATCTTTTGGAAAATCCAACCTACCTCTACTTGAAAGGCGGCTGGATATTGGAGTTTCCGGACTCATGTATCCGTGTTACCGATCTTCCAGGCGGCATTGGCTTGACCTCTGATGGCTTGCGCGCAATACGGTCTGTCCTCCTGGAGACCCAGACAGTCATCACCGTAGAGAACCTTACTACCTATCACGACATACCATCAGGAAATCAAGCTGTTTTATATCTGGGTGGTTTCCCAAATTCCGCACGGGCGAGTTTTCTCCGTATGGTCTACAATTCCAAACCGGACGCTGTTTATCTGCACTATGGGGATCTGGATCCATACGGGTTTTTGATTCTGGAAAACCTGAAACAAAAAACCGGAATTCCGTTTGTCCCCGCAGGAATGGATCTTGCTTCGCTGCAAGCTTGCTTCCAGACAGGTCATTACCGTCCGTTGACCGCAGAAGATCGGAAAGTCATGCAGTCACCTATGCTCTGTGCCTACCGAGAAATATTTGCTTTCATGCAGGCACATAACTGTAAAGCGGAGCAGGAAGCTCTCTCAGCAATGAAATTATAACTGCCGTCCTGGTATCCGTAGGCGGGAGGCAGCTTGAACAGACGCTCATTCTATATCTGAGGAGAAGGTGACACGAAATGATGGTTTCATTGCCTTTGTCTACGATCTTGTCAGCACCATCGTCTTGTCCTGCCGCTCTTTTGCAGTCTCCAGGCCGTCAAAATTCCCCAGGTCCCGGACGCTCTGCCTGCTGGATCAGGGTGCTGGGGCAATGTCTCCCCAGCTGCCCGTGAATACTCTCCGAGCGCAGTCTGCACATCTCCAACAGGGTATCCACCATCAGCAGGTGGTCCTGGTAGGAGCAGAAGGCGATAGGATTGGTCTCCACATAGAGGGCGATCATGGCTTGAGTCTACCGGAGCACCGCCTCATACCGGCCTCTTTCAAAATACTCCGAGAGCAGTTGTTCAAAATAGGTGTGGCACCAGACAAGTGGAGAGGCGTCGTGTCAGCGGCGCCTCTCCAGTCTTTAGTTGGATGCGCTCATGGTTGTAATGGTGTCCAGCACCAGGTTTACCGTCCGTTGCGTTCGTAGGTACGAAAACTGCGTTTCCGCTGCTGCGCAATCGCTTCCGCAAGAGCTATATCCTTCTCCGGCCTGTCCCGGCGATGGACAGAGGTGTAGTAACCGCTTCTGGATACTCCAAAGACTCTACAATGACTACCACGGGATACTCTTCCCTATGACGACATATGACACGGTATTTTACCTGTGTCTTCACTCCCTCGTATAATGTATTTACGGTTTGTTGTTCCACAAGCCATGTGGGATAATAAGGCCAGCGGACGGAGGGCTCAGGTCACTTCCTTGAAGTGCAGCTTCCAAAGAAAGAATTGCGCCCCTGTCTTTGCGGGTTGACACGAATGAGGATGATCTGCTCATCGGCATGGAGGCCACCGGCCACGACTGGCTGAGCGTATATGGGTATCTGCTGGATCATGGTTTTGAGGTAAAGGTCATCAATCCCATCCAGTCTGAGGCATTTCGGAAAATGTACATCCGACAGACAAAGAATGACCGGCAGCTATATCACGACCATTCCCGGTATCGGGGACATCCATCGCTTCGATGCCCCCAACAAGCTGGTCGCCTTTGCCGGGCTGGACGTGCGGGTCACGCAGTCCGGTGAATTCACCGGCACCCGTCAGAAGATCTCCAAACGGGGCTTGCCCTATCTCCGACGGACCATCTGGCTGTCCGCCTCCAGGGCGGCCTTTTGCGACTCCGTTCTCAAAAAGGACAGGCCATGGCAGCCCGTTTCACTAGAAGGAAAATAATGGATATTTTGTCGACTTAAGTCGCCCGTCATCGATTTTTCACCGCACCCTTTATCATGGAATCATCTTTTGGAAAAAGGTGGTTCTCTATGACAAAAACAGAAGCTGTGATTCGTTCGATCCTTGGTGCCGCCGGACCTGATATCCGCCCCTTGGCGTATGCTGTGGATATTGCCATGAACCTCATGTTTGTTCAGAAAATTCCCATGGACGATATCTATGTGACGGATGATATCTATCCTGATGTGGCCAAGTTCGTGAAAAACAGGCGTGGAAAGCCATCATCTCCAGAAGCTGTCTCCAGACGCATCGAACGCTTGGCCAATCTCTGCTGGGATACCTTGGTCTCCAGAAAACTTGTCCTGAAATACCTGGGTGCCCCGCTTGAAAATATTCGTGCTCCAAGGGATATGATTTTCTATCTCGCCTTCTATATATATTTAGATACTCCGTTTTTCATAGCGATTCAGAAACAACCTGCCCTGCTCTTTTGATCTGGGCAATTTCTTATGCTTTCGCTTATCTCCCTCCCACCAAAATATTTTTTACCTTACCCTATTGACTTTTTATAGCTGGTCTTTCGGCTCATGGGTATAGAAAAAGGACACTTGATTTTCACTGCTGTCCTTATAGGTTACTTGTTTCGTTTTGCTTTTTATCTTTAAGTTTACTACTAAAGTTTGCTTGGATAAATCCTTTTTCACCTAAATTATAAAACAATGCGACACATTCTCCATCTTGTGTTTCATAATAAAAGGCTTCATGTTTATCACTTCCAATAACCTTACAGAACAGAAATATCCGGGAGATACCCGAACAGGGCGATATGTGGACGATCATGGTTTGTCAATCTGGCGTCCCCACATAAAACTCAGCCATATCATCCAATCGCAGACAGGCCAAACGGCGGTGAGATGTTTTCAAGTTGCCGCAGCCACAGTCAATGTCGATGATGCCATTGCCATACCAGATAGAAAGATCCTCCCCACAGTTTTCGGAGAGGTAAGAGGTGGGCGTATGGCCCACAATGCAGATCGTGTCTGCCCAGGGACTGATGCTGTCCGGCGCTACACGTCCCCAGATGCGGGTGTCTCGGTCACTGCCGGGGAAACCATGAACCAGATGAAATTTCTGAGTGCCCACCACCAGATCCAGATGATCCGGCAGCCCGGAGAGGAAACGCAGGATCGCGTTGCGCTCCTGATGGGTCCTGTGGTAGAGCAGTTCCCGGTAGGTAGGCATTCCGCCATTCTGTCGCCAAAGTTCCCGCGCACCGAACTCATTGTTGGGCCCCAGCGTGCTCAGACACATCTGCTCTTGGTTGCCCAGGCGCAGCGTCATATTGGGAGCGGCCATTTTCATCTGCCGGACATCCACGCCCATTGAACCGCGGTCGAG
>NZ_JAPFEA010000054.1 GCF_026169115.1 Intestinimonas sp.
GTCCCAAACAGACCGATGAAGAAGTCCTCCCGATGCGTCTTATCCGACAGCGCAAGATCCGTCAGGTTCAAAGAAAACAGCGTCATATCAAAGCCCCCGATCCGGTAGGTGTTTATATCATCAGGGGCCCAGAAGCCCGTTGTCGATGATCTCGACCCAGTGCTCCACCCGCTCCTTCAAAAAGTCCCGCAGGTCAGAAACCGTTCCTGCGGTCAGATCTTTTTTCTGCAAAATCAGGAATCGCTTGTCGATGATCTCCAACAGCAGATCCTGCGTCGCGAAGACGGGTTTGAATTCAGTGTATGGAAACTGGGCGGACACATTCCATGATGTGTTCACAGTCATCGTTTCTTCAGAAAAGATGACCTGTATGTCAGCCTTGCCCGCCGCAAAGTCGGCACGGTCCCTGCCCGCAAGTGCCTTTCGAGCCGCCCGCTCGAAGGGGTCACACCGCCTGCGGACAAGTAGGGATGCCAGGGCGACGATCAAATATTGGGCGGCCAGATATACCAGGATCGCCATCTCATCGGGATCGCCCAGCGCTGTCATGAGGAAAAAGATTCCGGCCAATAGGCTAAGGATACCCAGCGTTTTCGGCAAATACCGCCAGAGATCTACTACACCGATACCAAGGCATGACCCACCTAAAATGGCTAACAGGAGCGAGTCTGGAGTGAGAAACGCTGTGGGAAGCAATAGCAGCGCCATGCCCCAGTTGACCAGCCCCAGGATCTGCCCCTTTCGGCGGCGTCTGTCCCGAAGCGCTGCGGGAGTTTTTTTCGTCCGGTTCAGCCGGTCGGTCACCGCCCACAGCTTGGGGCAGACTGCACGGGAAACGAACTCCGTTCGAACCTCCAAAGCCTGACTTACCTGGGGGACCAGGGCGTCCGGTTCCAGAGGAGTGCATTGAAATACAAAGTTTTCTTCCATTAAAGGACCCTCATTTCTTTCCTAAACAGAGGACAATTGATAAGTAATATTTTCTTTTCCTGCTGGCCGGACTGTATATTCCTTTAGGGTAACGATATATCCACCAGCCTCCATGCCGCTAAACATCTCAAAGCCTTTTGCGCGTTTGGCTTCTATTTTTTAGTTGCTACTCGATGTCATCATCGTTTTTATTAGAAATAAGAGCCCCAACAAACATTCCTACTCCAAGTCCTATGGCTATTCCTAATATAGTATGATTAAATACCATGCCTAGGGCAGTTCCCACACCAACACCAATGCACATTCCATACATCATTTCATTATTTCTATTCGTGCTTTTTTTCATGTTGTCACCCCACAAATTCTTGTTTATTTGACAGATATTCCCGGAGGATATGATATAAATAAACAAATTCGCAACAGACCATTTGATGGCACCTCTAACAGAAAAAGCAGTCCCACTTGGGGGGCGTTAGACAAAGTACGAAAATTTCATGGTAAGACCGTCTACTTTATGTTTTGGCCGCATCCAAAGAAGAAAGTGATACCGTGGGCGGACAATGGGATATAATATCAATGATATGGCATTGGGTGTTGATGCGATAGTGTACCCACTTTCCCGGATAAAAACTTCCATCCTCAAGTTGCTGTGCATCTGTAATGTCGCTGAGACTCGACAGCAGTTTGGATTTTTCAAACAGGACCATATACTTCCCCCGGCCTACTTCATCAGAATCATAGGAACAGAAAGATTCATTCCTGACTTGGTAGAGAATATATTCGTGGAAACAGATCTCGTAAACGCACTGCTCGTTAATCTCTATTGGGCTGGTATTAGCCAATATTTCATGGAGTGCTTGTCTGGTGGCTTCGTCAGATTCATGAAACTCTGGAATGCGCCCGCCAACAGGCCCGATCTCCGCCGCCGCAATCACAAGGCGCAGTTCCTCCTGAAGCCCGTCGGACATGGAGATTAGGAAAGGTGCATGGCTGCCGAAAAATGTGTCAAGCGTCTCAAAGTCAAGTTTCGGGATTTGTTCCATGAAAGCCCCTCATTTCTTCTTCAAAATTTTTCATTGCCATCTGCCGAGTGGGAATATCGGCAAAGGTGCAGGAAAACGGTACGCCAAACAAAGGTTGGGATAACCGTTCCACCCAATGCGTCAGCACCTTCGGGGACAGGGGCCGCTCCTCCCGGAGAAAGATCACCCCGTAATAGGGTGGTACAGCCGGGGAAATCAACTGTGTCAGCGGGACACTGCTCCTGGCTGGAGCATTACAGAAAGCCAGATCCGGCGAAAAATGCGGATAGTACAGCGCCCCGACGAACCAATCCTGCTCACCATTCCTGAGCCGCTCGGCCTGCTTCAAAAAGTTGGGATGATCCGGACTCTCCGGCTCCATAAACTCGCCGTCCTGAATCGTCTGATGGAGCGCGGGCAGGTTATAGAAGTCAAAGTGAAAAAAGAAGTCCTCCCCAGCTCCACCCTCGGTCAGACTGAACTCCGCAGCATCGGGAGCATCCCATCCATCCGCACAGCGGTAAACACACCACCAGTAGTTCCAATCGTGAATATGCAGATATTTTTCAGACTTCAATGCTATCACTCATACCCTTTCTGATGCTGGACCCTCCGAGTGTGAACCTGAATCATGAATCAGCCTCTTGCACAGTTCCACAATTCAAAAGCTGGCGAACCCGTTCCACCGGAAAACAGTCCTCCAGATCTACTACTTCAAACAGGTTGGCCGGGAGTTTAGGTTCCCCAATCAGGGCCAAATACTCCGGCACCGCACAGCGGTCAATCAGAATTTTCCCCCGGCCAGCCCAATGACGGTTGCTCTCCGCTTTTTTAAGCCCGGAAATCCAGTATTCGTCCCCATTTTCTATATCGACATAGTTAGCGTAGCATCCAATGGCCTTTTGAAAGGCGTGGTCGTTAAAGTAAATCGTTTTCTTGCTCTTTGAGGTTTTCACATATCCGATCCAAGCCGGACCATCATCGGAATAACCTGTTTTCAGCTCTATATACATTAAATCATTTATCGTATTTATCTCACCTTTCTAATTTTAAGCACCAGCAGGGGACTGCAACTTATATCACTTACAATGATTACTCTTTGCACTCCATCCACATCAGTACTTTCCTGCATTTCGGACAGTGCCATGCGGGATAGTCTAAAACGGTTGCTTCAACGCTGACGGTTTTTCTTGTGAAGAAGCCTTTGATCCCTGTTTTCTGCCTTTCCTCATTGGAAGTGAACTCGTACCAGTGTCCGCCGCCCTGCCCGATGCCCTCGACGGTACCCTGTTCCATTTCCATCCCGCAATCTAAACATTTCATCTGCAAATCCTCCTATGGTTCTGAAAAACAAGCAAATCTTCCCGCCTTCAGACATTGACTTTCCGCTCATGCTGCGCCGTCCAGCATATTGATAATCGCAGAAGCCAA
Source organism: Intestinimonas sp. (assembly GCF_026169115.1). Lineage (GTDB taxonomy): Bacteria > Bacillota > Clostridia > Oscillospirales > Oscillospiraceae > Intestinimonas. Next base: position 3,384 of record NZ_JAPFEA010000054.1, read on the forward strand.
TGCTATGAGAGCCCCTAAACCGCTCATTGCCCAAATGAGAAGGTCCGTTCTCTTTCTGCTGGATCTCCATTCACTGAAAAAATTTCCGGCGATGGCCGCGCCAAACATGGCGTTTACACCTTGATTAGTTTCTGCCCCGGTAATCAGGCCGCAGGAAGTAATGGCGATGAACATGAGCATTACGGCTGTATACTCAGACAAGTCACTTTTATTTCTGTTGTCGGAGGCAGACAAATTTTCTTGTTTGATGTTTGAACTGTCTTTCTCTTTACTCATAGCGCATCCCACCTTAACATAATTTGCAACCAGTATAAAACTCAATTCTTACTTTCCACCATATCAACTTCTTAATAATTCTTACTTTTTGCAAGAAAACGCCAGCGACTAATAGCAAAGATCAGCCTCTGGCTTCCTACCAATAGTCACACTATTTGTGCTTTGACGAAAAATATTTATACGCGTAATAAAGGATTACAAAGAAGATTCCTCCATAAATAATTTTATACAGCAAAAAGAACGAGTTATGTCCATGAGCTATGGTATAAAATATAAAGTTACTCGAAAGATCTACATATCCAGTATCTGCATATTTTTCCCTAATCTCAGGTGCTTCATTTTGGGGAGTAAGAGCCGAATGGAAAAAAATGTAGCATTCTGCTCTATGTCCACTGATCCGCCATTCCGCTCCACCAGTGTCTTGACCGTCATCAGGCCAATCTTATGGCTGGCGGCATCTGCCGGACACTTCCTCTTATGGTTCTCAATCGTAACAGAAATCTGTTCCTGTTCATCCGCTATTGTAATTATAATTGGAACCTGGGGATCTGCGTATTTCCGCAGATTAGAAAAAATATTATCGAATGCCCTGCGGATGTCCTCAATATGCAGGCGGCAAAAACATTCCGAACCAAACATGGGAAGCTGCCCCACAAGGAACCCATCTTCCTCCAGTTCGCTGCATTCCTCATACAGCAGTTGGTTCAGAAACTGCCCGCAATCAACCAGCTCTTGAAAACAGTTTGTTTCGCTATTGCGATTTACAACAAATTTGTGGAATAGCTCGTCCGTCAATACTTTCAACTGGCGGGCCTTGTCTGCGGCCTTTATCAGATAAGCCTCATACTCCGTATCCGTCAGATTCTTTTTATGAATCAATATCTCCAAGTAGCCAGTCAGCTTAGTCAAAGGCGTCCGAATATCGTGCGAAAGCGCGGCGACCAGATGATCGCTATCAGCTCTCATTTGTTCCTCATTTTCCAACAAACTTAGCAGAGATGTTCTCATAGATTCGATTTCATTCCCCAATTCTGCGATTTCGTCCCTGCCGCCGACTTCAATCCGCCTGTTTCTGCCCGATTGAGCAGACAGGAAGACTTGTTGATAGAGTCTTTTTATGCGGTGTATGGTATAAACTGTAAACGGAATAACAATTCCCAGAAACATCAAAATGCTAATTATGATACCAGCGGTGTCCCACCAGAAGAAGTAGGAATCTCCCGGAGAGTATGAAGTGGCATAAATGAAGCCGTCGGAACAGTTGATCGGTTCGTATTTATCTTCTTCATCCAGATTTGATTGCCTTTCTTCATAAAGAAAAGCTGGCGCTGTAAACAAAATAATATCAGAGTTTTCCTTATTCCACCTCGTATCTGTCAAGGCATCCCTCATAGAGAGATTGTTTTCTGTTACATATTCTTGAAAGTCTTGTACGGCTGATGCACTCTTGGCCTCCCAATATGCGTCAAACTTGGCATCGTAGAAAAACCTTTCAGCCGCCACATTAGAAATCAAATAATGCCCAAACCATGCGATGGCAAATGCGATTGCTGCGGTCGTCAGTAATTTTATACCTAATCTTTTGGAAATCCATTCTGCCAACTTATTCAATACGATACCCCTTTCCCCACACCGTTACAAGGTGGACAGGATGGTGAGGGTCATCCTCAATTTTGCTCCGCAGCCGACGGATGAAAACCATGATGGAATTACTATCCCCGGAATGAAACGGTTCTTCCCAAATGCTTTCATATATATTTTGAGCTGAGAAAGCTTGACCGGGATGGGCGAGCAACAGACGCAATATGCGATATTCTGTTGAGGTCAACTCCAGCTCTTTCCCGCATTTCCACGCCATATTGCGGCAACAGTCAATACGCAGCTCTCCCCATTCGATATACTCGGATTTTCTTGTATGGACTTTCTTCCCTTGATAGACCGTATATCTTCGCAGTAGTCCTTTCACGCGAGCAATCAGCTCAGGATAGGAAAACGGTTTGGCTAAGTAATCGTCACCACCGGAGGAATATCCCAGCACAAGATCGGAACTTTGAGTCCTTGCGGTCAGGAACAGAATCGGCACATTGGATAACTCACGAATCACCCGGCTTACCTGATACCCAGATATACCAGGCATCATTACATCAAGAATAATCAAATCAATGTTGGCTGACAGAGCTTTTAATGCTTCTTCACCAGACCCAGCCTCAATTATTTCAAAATTTTCATTTGAGAGAAGAACTGAAATAACCTCTCTTATTTCTTTATCATCGTCAACTATCATAATGCGCGTTTTTTCGCCTATAATGTTTTTCATAACCAGCCTCCGCGGATATGAGTTATGTTATCATAAGTTGCAACTTTACACTTTAAGATTGTAACACATAATCTTTAGCTGCAATAGAGTATAAATGCTGACATTTTCTTAATATTAGTAATCCTTTGTCCCATTTTTGACTGCTGCTGTATCGGGGTTTATAAGCATAATTGCGAGTTTTCCTTTTTCTGCATATCTCACCGTCTGCATTGTCCCAGACCGTAAACTCCGCTCATTGTCATAAACTGCTACAAGGAAGTCGGCATGATCCACCATGTAGCAGTTCCGTTTGATATAGCTCTCCCGGCAGTCCTCTTTCCCCACAATCACGCAGTCGGAACACATCCGCAGGAGAAAGTCCATCCGGCGTTTGCTCCGCTCATCCCACTTGGCATCGTGGCCCTCGAAGGGCAGCACCACCACCAGCTCTATATCCCCATAGCCCGGCTGTTCTTTCAGCCGCAGGATCAGCTCACCGGCCCACATATCCACGCCCAGGGCGCCGCCCACATAATACCGGCGCACCCCCTGTTCATCGTACAGCCTCTTGAACTGCTCGAACATAGCCCGCTTTATCTTTTTGCACAGCGAATAGTCCTCGCTGTATTTGAACTTGAACCGGCTCGGCCGGTGCCCTGTTACGGCGCAGGCAGTCTGCCGCATAGAATCACCCTCTTGTCCATACATTTTCTTCTTTTACACGCATACAAAGCTAAAACAGCGTAAATAATGTGTCATAAGCAGCGGTATATGGAGAATTATAACACAATCAATGTTCCTTATCCAGAAAACCTTTCTGCTATGCTAATGGGTAGTGAGGTGAAAGTATGGATGAGGCATTTATCCGCAGCCGGATCACGGAACTGCGGCTGAAAAAAGGTGTGTCAGAATATCAAATGAGCTTGGACTTAGGGCAAAACCGCAGCTACATCCAGGCGATTTCTTCCGGCCGGGCACTCCCATCCATGAAGCAGTTTCTCAATATCTGTGAATATTTCGAGATCACTCCGCTCCAATTCTTCGATTCCGAGGAAGTTAACCCACAGCTTATGAAAAAAGCGTTGGACGGCATGAGAACACTGAAGGACGAGGATCTAATCATGCTGATCGGCTTTATCAACCGGCTGCAATCCTGACAAGGCGGGGGCTGAGGCCCCTGCTTTTATTTTTCGTTTTTGAGGAAGGTCTATTACTTTTCTTTTCATCGGTAAGTATCTGTTCCCCTGTACGGTTCAAGGGGGTACAAAAATGGACTGCCCCCCAGTCCACACAGCATCCGGGCGGCAAAAATGCCGCCCGGTCTTTCTTTCAAGCCCATTGGCAAAGGAATAAGCCGGAAAAAGAAAAAAGGCGGACTGCTCCCCAGGTGTGGAATCCAACATGGGAGAAAGGCTATCTTCGGGTTTATCTGCTTCTTCGTCCGGCATAGGCGGTTCCGGTTCGGTGGGCTGCTCCGGTTCGGGCGGCTGCGGCGCCTCGGCACAAAGGGTATAGAGATTACTGGTCTGGCCGCCGTTTTTGCGCTCGTCAAACCGGGCCTGCTTGACAATGTAGCCAGCTTCCACCAGCTCGTCCAGCGCCCGCTTGACCGTGGAAATGCCATAGCCGCACTTGGCGGCTATGGTCTTGATGGAGGGAAAACACTCGCCCTCCTTGTTACAATGCAGGACAAGGACTTGAAGCACCAGCCGCGCCCTCGGCCGCAATTCAGAAGAAAACGCCCTCTCCATGTATTCAAACTTTGCCATTCTGTGATCCTCCCATTCTGATATTCTCTTTGTTACAGCCGCCGCTCTCCCAAGATATACGGCTCCACCAGGCGCTTATACAGCCTCCCATTGATCCGGTCTGCAAACAGGTCATGGGACATCTCCGCCATTTCCAACTCGCCGCCGAACAGCTCCCGGCAGTATTCCCGGAACTCTCCCGGCACACTGATGGCCACTGGGCGCACCTCCAGCCCGCAGCAGCCCTCCAGCGCCTTGTGAAAGGCCGGAATCTCATAGGGCAGGACGCTCCCGCACAACAGCCGGTGATCCGCCTCCCGGAACGCAGAGGTAGGTGCCTGCATCACGCCGCAGTCGTAGATAATAAACTGATAGTCCCGGTCCGGCTCATTGGTCAGGTAGCAGTCAATCCCGTCAATCGTGTAATGTTCGCCGGTGGGGGCCGCTTCATAGACATTGAGCAGGAGCTGAAGGTGCCGGTTAGTGTTGACCTCAATATAGGCCACCTCCGCGCCTCTGGCCGCAAGCCACGCCGCCAGATTGAACGCCGTCACCGTCACGCCGCTTCTGCGCTGCGCCCCGGCAACGGCAATACGGACATTTTGGGCGTTCCAGCGGTAGGGGGTGATCTCGTCCTCCGGTTCCGGCGCCGGTTCCTGTTGGGGTTCCGGCTGGCTTGACACCGGCGTTGGGGTCACATACCGCTGCATCCCTTCATCGGACAGCGCCTCTTTCAGCTCATCGGCGGCGTCCTCCAGCGTTTCCGCTGTAATCAGGTTCACCACCCCGATGGACAAAAGCCGCTGGATACAGCCGCTCATATCCTCACAGCCGGACAGGATCACGATGATACGGGCAGAAAACATCATCTGGAAGGACCGCAGAGCGAGGGTGAAGTCCTCGCCGCTTTCCTCAATACAGGCCGCGTCAATCAGGAAGAACTTTGCTGTGGCATAGTTGCGCATATCCTTGGTGACAAAACTTTTCAGGCTGAATTTTCCAACCAGCTTTTTGGACGGCATGAGCATTTCACGGGTCACGCCGTCGATCAGCCCGCTTTTCTGATTACTCGTCAAGTACAGCAGCATACGATGTACCTCCCATATCCATGTTTTCTACCGCTCTTTCCGGTTCTCCTGTCAGCAAAAGGACAACGCCAACCAGTACAATGGCGATGTAGATCAACAATTCAATCAGCTTGTTTCGGTTGTTCATATCATGCTCCTTTAGAAAATCGCCCAGAAGGGACCGCCAGCGGCGGCTCCTTTTCTGGCTTCATCCAGAATAATAGAGAGATCCCATTCCTGTTCGCTCCGCTTGCGGCTGGCAGGGTCGGCCACCAGGATTTTTCCCTCCGCAGTCACGCCGCGCAGGACGATAAAATGCCCGGAGCTGGTAAAGTGTCCCTTTGCCATGATCGCCACAACCAATTTCCCATCTGCCAGGGCGTCCACCATCGCCTGCGGGTTATCCGGGGGAACGCTCTCCCAGGACAGGCCGTAGGCTTCGGCGGCGGCTGGGATCAGGCTGTGATAAGAACCGTTCCCTTCGCAGCGGTGCCCATTGGCTACGGCCCATTCGCTGAGTTCCACCGGGTCGTGGGGCGTCCCGGTCAGGGTAGATGTGACAATCGCCATCGCCGTAGGGCCGCACCCGGCCTCGCCAATCGTGCCGGAGGTGCCGTACATGGTATCTGCCCACCGCTCATCCAGTTGATTGTAGTAGATCACCTCCCGGCCGCCATCGGTAAAGACCACGCCCTCATAGCTCTGGCCGCTGCCCTCAATGTAGTCCTTTTCATAAATGCCGAGCTGCTGGTTGTAGCCATACTCTTTTTGAAAATTCTCCACCACACCCACTTCATCGCCTACCAGCCATTGGGACAACATGGAGAAAGGGCTGGTAATCAAGTACAGGATAAAGGCAATCAGGAGTAGCAGGCTCAGAATGGGGGCCAGAATGAGAAGGAGCGTCCTCTTGCGGCTTTCCTCATCGGTCGCCGCCCGTGCCGCCGCCTGTGCCAGCAGCTTTGCCGTCAACGGATCAATCGCCAAAACAACACCTCCAATCAGTCCATTTCCGCGCCTATGTCCGCCAGCATCTGGTCGAACTGCTGGCGGATTTTTTCCCGTTCCCGCCCTGCGCTGTCATCCATGACGAACTCCTTTTTCCCGTCCTCATTCTCACGCACAGACACTGCATAATCCCCGTTTGCAATAAAGAAAGAAGTAAAAAGGGCTTGGATGGCTGGGGCGGGCATCCGGGAAATCTCAAAGGGTGTGGCGGCGCACTTGCTGTTCCAGGAAAAGAGGTTGCGGGCCGCATCCGCTGTCATCTTCATCCAGTCATAGTCAAATTCTTCTTTCTTCATCAGGCCGCCAAAGTCGATCCCGCCTGGGGAAAAATACCGCTCTACCTTTTCGGCAAGAACCGGATGGGATGCCATCAGATAAAGGGCCGCCTGATAAGAGCAGTCCAGTTCTCCACCCCGCCAGCGCATCGAGGACAGCTTGGTTATCAAAGACTCATACCGTTCCGCATGGTTCATCAGAAAACGCCTCCTGTTCGTGAATAAGTAAGGCGACCGGGGAGCATCCCGGCCGCCGTGGTGCGCCTACCGGCCACCCGCCTTGCCCATGTAGGCAAACTTGTAGGCCGGAATCTCAAAATTGACATGAAGCCGCTTGGAGCCAACCAGGAACAGGGCGTGGCCCCGTCGCTTGCTCTCCAATAACTCCTGCTCGGCGTCCGTCAGGTTGTAGAGGTCTGTGGTTTCCTGAAGGTTTTTGCCGTCGCAGCCCATCAGGATTTTGTAGCAGGGAATGTCCAAAAGGGCCTGCCCGTACATCTTGATCTCCGGCGCCAGAAAGTCCACCACCGAGTGGGAGATGATCGCCAGGGCGGATTCATACTTTCTGGATCGCTTCTCCACATTTCGCAGAAAGGCCAAAGATTGGGGCACCTGCGGGTCAATCATCAGGTATGCCTCGTCGCATACCAGAAGCACACGCTCCCCGCGATTGTTGCTCATCTGCTCCCAGCACTAGGTCAGCAGGTTGAAATACTGCGTCCGCTTGATGTTGTCCGCGGCGTTTTGCAGGCTGTGGGTATCCAGGCAGACAAAATGGGAGTCGGCCTCCAGCGTGCTGTGCCCGTTCCAAAGGAAGCTGTCGCTGCCCTTGGCGGCGTCATACAGCAGCATGGCGAGATCACGAAACACCGGATTGTCAGGGTTGGCCTCGGCCTTTGTTTCAATCAGGCTGTGCAGATCTTCCATAATGGGGAAATCCTCTGCTTTGAGCTGGCGAATGTCTGTGTCCCAGAAGATGCCGAACTGATGATACAGTTCAATGACCGTCTGCTTCAGGACGGCCTTCTGCATATCGGTCAGGCTCGGCAGATACAGGGAGAAAATGATCTCCAGCGTTTTGATATGGAGCGCCATGTCGGACATTCCATTTCCTTCATCCGTATAGAGCTTGTCAGTTTCGTCCTCATCGTCACGGGGCGCCGGCCTGATCTGCAAAAGGTTGGAGCGACCGTTCTTGCCGCCTCCCGCATTGAGCCAGCTTCCATTCAGGTTCCGGCACATATCCTTATATTCGGATTCCGGGTCGATACACAGGATTTTCGTCCCCTTCATATACTCCGAGAGCATGATGTGCTTGACTACGGTACTTTTGCCGATACCGGCCACACCCATGACAACGAAGCTGCTGTTGGTGCGGTCGTTCCCGCGTGTCCAGGGGTCCAGGATCACCAGCCCGCCGCTGCTGTCCTTGGCAAAATAATAGCCCCGGCCATCGCTGTAACCAGAGCTTGCGAAGGGGAACCCACCCACAAAGGTACTCATTGGGATGATACGAGAAACAATACTGTCCACCGTCCCATTGGCGGGGTAAGTGGGTGAAATGCTCTGAAACCCTTCCTTTTGCAGATTGGCAAGGGTACGGACCTTGCATTTCTGAACGCTGAACGCACTCTCTACACGGCGGCAGATTTTGGAGAAGGTCGCTTCATCCTGTGCCACCGGCATCACCGTGAGCGACATCATGGCGACGGTTTCGCCCTCCTGGTCGATTTTCTGCATGATATGCTCCCCGTCCTCGGCGGCCTTCTCCGCCCGCTGACGGGTCAGTGGGTCTTTGGCGCTGTCGGCGGCGCCCCGCTGCTGAACAATGCTCTTGGAGAGGGCAGAGATCAGGGTGCTGTTGTCAATCGGGGTAATCCCCACCGAAACAATGGTGCTGGGGATATTCGTGATTTTGGAGAGCCAGCCCATCTCCACCTTTGGGGGATAACGGACCGCCCCGTAGACTTTTCCCATGTTTTCACCGATCACAAGGCTGTTCCGCTTGATTTCCAGTCCCATCGGGGTAATGACATTCAGCAACGCTTCATTGACAGGGAGCGTTTCTTCTTTCTTCTTGGTTCCTAACAATGATACACCTCCAAATCAGTGACACGAGTAAGGCACACCGATATAATCCAACACAGAACCCAGCCCCAGCTCATGGATGCAGTAGTGATACTGTTGGGGATGGGTTTTCTCCATGAGCTGAAAACGGTTCGGTTCATGCTCCAGATGAACGCCGTACATACAATACATACACCCCGATCTGGAAACGCCGGAGGTTTTCAGAGTCGAGGTGCCGTTCTTCTTTTTGACCTCCACAATATCCCCATAGATAGAGGCATAGGGGATGCCGGTCATTTTCAGATACCGCAGAATATCTTCCTCCCGCCAGAAAGCAAGGGGCTGACTGAGGGGGCGCTTGCGCTCATATCCGTTGCAGCCGAATTGCAGCCACTTTTGTTCCCGCAGCTTGCTCTCGCAGGCCAGCACTCCCGTAATAGGATGCCGCCCGGACTGCTGTTCAAACTTGTTCAACGGGGCCTTTTTCATGTGGTAACAGCACCGGGCTGAAACCTCAAAGGGGGCGTCCAGAAGATATTTATACTTCTCACAGTTGTAGATCGACTTCTTTCCGTCCTTATTCAGCAATTCACCGTTCAGGCGGGCCAGGCGGTAGGGTTGACCCTTCCGTGCGCCGCTAATCACATCGGACACCTCCTTGGAAATGACTGGATAGCCGTATTTCTCAATAATTTGAGTAAATGGATAGCGTGGGCGAAGCCAAATCACATTGTCTTTCGTTTTTACAAAATCGCGCAGTTCGGGGTATTCAAGCCCCGTGTCCACATACACAGCGGGAATATCCGGGCAGACCTGCCGTGCCAAATCAAGGAGTACCGCGGAATCCTTGCCGCCCGAAAAGCTGGTAAAGACCTGCCCGTTGTACTCCCTGTACCATTCCAATATTTTCATCTGCGATACTTTGATCTTTTTTTCGAGGCTCCAACCCTGCATGATGTTCAAATCCTGCCGGGTGTGCTTCATTCTTAAACAACACCTACACTTTCTAAAATCGGGATCGCTGCTTCAAACCCGGCGTCCTCTAAATGAACATAGGCCGGGTTATTCACCAGATTGCACAGCCGTACAATGTCCTGCTGCTCCAAAATCTCGCTCTGGATGCCGCAGTCGGCAAAATAGCCGGACAGATATTTCAGCTTTTGAAGCAGCTCTCGCTCTATTCCGTCAACCGCCTTGTCCCAGATTTTGATGTAAAACTGTCGTTCCACCACCTCGCCGGAGAGGGCAAACCCACCCATCTCCACGATCTCATGCTTCAGCAATTCCTTCTGTTTGATATTGGAGGAAGATGTGAGAGTGGAGGACAGCTCTGCCATCAGGGGAGAAATATCCACCGGGCGGGAAACCGCCAAAAGCTGAAACGGGTATTGGCCGCTGGACAAGCTGGCCGTGAGCTGCTTGGCAATCAGCCGTTTTTCATTCTTGCTGAACAGCTCCGTGCTGATGGGAAATATTTTCAGGTACGCCAGTGCCATACCGTCACGGGTGTAGAGGAAGCTCCCGCGAATGTCCTTGACATTGACAAACTCATTGGCGGTCATCTGCGCCAGTTCTTCCTTATCCCTGCTCTTGGCCTTCTTGCGCTTTTCTGAGAATTTCAAAAAAAGAAGCGTACCGCCTCCCAGCAGTACGCATACCAAAATCATAATGATTGGCAGCAGCAACCTATCAACCTCGCTTTCCTTGCCGCAGTTTACAGTTCCAAATCATCCTCGTCCTCCCATTCCTCCGGCTCCTGATCTTCGGCAAAATCGAGAGAAAGAGAATCCAGAGGAAAGGAAAAGCTGTGGGCGCCAATCCGGTCAAGCTGACTGGCCTCGCGCAGCGCGTCAAAACGACGGCTGAGATCGGCCAAATCTTCCTCACTGGCCCGTATCGTTTCTCCTTCGCCATAGAGATAGGTTTCTACCTCTACACAAATTGTGCTGTCTTTGGGCTGGCTTGCAAGGTCATCCCGGATAACAGTATCATCCAGAAGGTCATCCGCACAGTCAGGACATCCAGCGGCAAAGTATTCCACCCACATTCCATATTCAGAGGACAGGGTTACGACAGAAAACATCTTGCTCATTTTGAACCACCACCTTTCCGGTTCCCGAACAACAGCCGCAGAAATTCCTCCATGTCTTTCGCTGACTGCACCTCAAAGGTCACGGCAGAAGGCCGTGGCTCTGTAAAGTAATCTCGAAAATAGGCGATCTGTTCCTCGGTCAAAGAAACACCTCGTCCCTCCGAGGTGTCGCCATAGAGGAAAAAGGTTCCCCAGATGGTATCCGGCCCGTACTGACGGTTTTTCGGCAGCCCTGCCAGCTTTCCAGTCGCATTGCAGCAGAGAACTGTTTCACAGGGCAGAGGGATACACTCAATATCCCCGCCCACAAGTTCCTGCCGGTGTTCCAGGGAATCCTCCAGCATGGCCGTATAGGGTGCCTGCCCAGGTTCAAAGACCATAATCCGAATCGTTCTGTTGTCATTCATATCCATTCTCCTTTTCCTTACGGGTTGCCCGGTGCGATATGCCAATCATCATAGAGGGAGCCGCTGATCGACACGGAATCGGTGAGATTGGCGCAGAGCATCCCGGCCGGAGTCCAAATATCCATCACATGGGTATTGACCGTATAGTTCCCATCGGGGAACCACACCGGCGAAAAATGGACCCGCTGCTTGTAGGTGCTGTAAATGTTTTCGGCAAACTGAAACCGGGCTGTTTTTCCGCTGGAGAGCTGCTCCAATAAGCGCCAGTAAATCGAATAGTTAAATTCCGGGAAGTAGGAAACCGCCGTCTGTCCGTAGGTGTAGTGGGACATGGGCGCCGATGTGCTGACCGTGGCGGTAACAGTGTTGCTCACGCCATAGCCAGATTTCATGGTGTCCCCGGCCGCTGTGGGCACCTTCTCATCCGGTTCAATCCTCGTGGTGGCGGTCACGGAGGCGGAATAGTTGTCCCGGAAGAAATCATACCAGCCCTCATCCACCCAATATCCATCACCATCGCCGGTGCTGTGCCACACCCAATACGGGTGCCACTGCGCCCACCACACGCTCCATGCGGCGTAGGACTTTTCCTCCCGGCTGGGGATGCTGCTGGGCCGCCAGCTTCCAGCGGTGTCAGTGGCTTTTGGGTCCGGCGGGTCGTTGCCGGAAAGATCGACCACCTTTGCCTTGATGATGGTCTGGCTAAGTGTCCCCCGGTTTGTGCGTACCGTGATGATAATATCCTGTGGTTCGGATGGGGTGTGCCACTTCACCCACGCAAGCTGACTGTCCCCCTCCGGGATGACGATATTGCTCATGCGGTAGGTGCTGCCCTTGATGGTGAAGGTCACGGTAGCGGGGCCATCCGGGTTGATCTCAGAACCGGCATAGAGCGTCACCGGCGTTATCACATCAGTATCTATCCGGTATTCGTAATCATAGTCGGTGGGTTCCGGCTGTTCCGGTGGCTGTTCCTCAAACCGGACAATGCCCATACCCAGGTAGGCGATGATTGTGTCATTGGAGCAGGTTTTGTTGGTGGCGCCGGAATAGGCTGCAAAGCCCAAATCTGAATATTCAAGGTACATCGCCAGCGGAAGGTTTTTATGGGTCAGGCTCGTCATGGTCCTGCGCAGGGCGCCGCCCGTCAGGTTATCGTAGAGGGCCGCTTCATGGGCGGTCATGGCGTACATAACTCCATTGTGCTTGAAGTAGGCGATTGGCTCCAAAAACAATTTATACTTTCCCGTTATCAAATCACCATAAGAAATACCCGTAAGTTCTGCGATATAACGGACAATGATTTCATCACAAAAATATTTCTTAATTGCTTCAATACTCGCCTTGCTACTGCCGGTGCTGATGATCCTCGGCATTGTAATTGCAGGATTGTAGTAAACATAGCTGCTTGTTGTCGGAGAGATAGAGCTTCCATCCCTATATTGGATTTTTGATACCTTGCCGAAATGGATTTTAATTGCGGGGGTCTTGCTTGTTAAGTCAATAGAAGCGGATGCCGGTTTCTGCGTTTCGGAGTAAACCACGGTAACTCTTACTCCATCCATGCCCGGATTCCATGAGTTCTGCGAGGTCCCCTGTCCCATATTGCCGCCACCGCCGTCCACATTCCCGCTGCCTCCGGTATCGGCCAGGGCACTCATAGGGCAAATGCCCAGGATAAGCAAAAGGCTCAAAAGGAAGGTAAAAATCCGTTTCAAAAGCGCACCTCCAGTCTGCTGATTTTTGAAAAAGGGCACAAAAAGAGTACGGCACTTCTGCCGTACTCTTAATGCGATATTAGCCCATACTGCCAACCTGATTTCCGGTCAATTCATCTCCATCATTACCAACCGGAATCCCAACAGAGCTGCCTCCTTCATCGGGAATCCAACCGAAGCCCTCGATGTAAATAGCGCCGTTCTGTGTATCTCCGTTCTGGGGCTGATTGGCAGCGGGATCAGAAACAATCGGCTCATTGTTCTCGCTGGCCGCCTGCTGTTCCTCCGGGGACGGGGCAGGTGGTGGAGTGCTTTCCGGCTTTTTCTCACTGTTGGTCAAATCAACATCCACCTGATCCTCCCGCTCTACATCCAGGACGGGATCAGCCTGTTCCTGCGCGGGGGTGTTTTCCGGCGCGGAAACATCGGGAACCTCCACTGTGGGCGTCGTAGTTTCTTCCTCCGGGGGCTGGCTCACATCTTCCGTTGTAACATCCGTGGGGGCAGCGGCCGGGTCCGTCCCAGTTGGCTGATCGCCTTTGCCGAGCATAGACACAGAAACGCCGATCACGAGCAGCAGCACCGCCGCCACACCGACAATGGCAAGCAACTTCTTATTTTTTGCGTTCATCTGGAATCCTCCTTCAAGGTAAAATTATATCAAAAAATCAATGTATTCCCCCGCTCTCATTATATCAGTTGCACAATATCGGCGTCCAGGTGGAAGAACACACAAACATTTTTTGCGCTATGGAAAACCGCCAGGCAGAAATAGACAAAATCTAAAACCGAGGAACATATTTGGCATTCAGCTTCATAGTGATCTGCATGGGCGGCAGATGGCCGAACCCAAAGGAAAGGGGCACCTCCACCGTGACCGTTCCTGTCACATTGAGCTGGGTAATCCCTGCTGGCGCGGAGGGGGCAAGCGGGGCGTTCTCCAACTCCATGTGCAGATCGTAAAAGCGGTATTCCAAATCCGGCCCCGCGTATTTCAGATACCGCCCATCCTCATACACCAGGCCCAACACCTGTTGTAGCCGGTCATATACATTCCCGGTGGTCACATTCTGCGTCCAGGACGAACCGGAGAGCTGGTAGCCGCCCGAATACCCTTCCCGCAGACCGGGGTAGGCTTCATCCCAATTCTCCGTTGCCACAGCTACGATAGCGGATTGAACGGAATCCCGGACGCCCTGTGCCACGATCACCAACCGCATATATTCAAACACTACGCAGGCCAGAATCAGACAGCAGACCACCACCGCAAGAATCATGGGCGTGCCCTGCCCAGACCTGTCTTTCAAAACCGTTTTCAGCCTGTTCATTTCCAATATACCTCCGAGATTCCTGTGGCCCTTGCGGTGAGCGTGACCGGGAAGGACGCAAATTCCCCGAACAGGCCGAGATTGACGGTGGTGGTGAGTGTCACCGTCACCTCATTGCCAAGCTGAATTTTGCCGGTGTCGCTCCATGAAATATCAGGGTCAAGTCCGGTTTCCTCCCGGAGATCTGCCGCTTTCGCGCTGGTGGCGGAACCGACCCGCCCGTTGATCTCCGCTGTCCGCACCAACTCATCCGCAAACACATCCAGGTTTTGTTTCGCCACAAACACTGGAGCTATGCGGACCACCAGTGCCAGACCCAGAGCAACCGCCAAGACGAGGACACACACATCCACAAAGCCCTCACCACGCTTATTTTTCAGAAGCCGCCTCAAACAGCCACCTCCCTCCATCAGAACAAATCTCCAAAGGCTTCCAGAACCACATAGCCCAGAACACCCAGATACATCAGCAGGAAACAGCCCAGCAGCATAAAGGAATACTTCCGCATTTTTCCCGGCTGCTTCATGGCCTCCAGCTTCAGCTTTTGGAGTTCAAGCTGCTTGAAGGTCATGGAGAGCATTTGAAAGTACATAATGCCGTTGTCGCCGCGCTTGACGGAAATCAGCCCACGCACCACATCGGAAAGCATGGTGCTTCCAATCCGGCTCTCCCACCGCGTCAGAGCATTTTCCTCGTTGCCGGAGGCCATATCCGCAATCGTGATCTCCAACTCCCGTTTCATGGCGTGACCTGCGTTGTGCTGATAGGCTTTCAGGATATTCAGCACATCACGGGAGGAACGAAGCTCCTGTTCCACGGTATTGACAAAACGGGGCAGCTCTGTTTCAATCTCTTCCCGCCGCTGCTGGACAATCTCATCCGCCCGTTTCTGCTCCTTGAAAAAGACAGCTATCGCCAGAAAGAGGATCACCGGCGCCAGGATAGGGAATATCAGCAGGGCCGGAATCACCAGCAGCCCAATCAGGCCAGCCTTGACCCAGGCTGCCGCCACATAGGTTTCTGGGGACATCTGAATTTCTGCGGATTTAAGCTGAGCCTCCAGTTTGCGCCGTTTATAGGCGTCCATCCGAACCAGAGGTGCGGCCTTTGCCGCCATATCGAACAGGATGGCGTTCATGCTGTTCTTTTTCGCCTTTCCCCGATTCGTGACGGTCAGCACGGCTTTTGTACTGGCGGAAGTGGGCAGCCGGAGAAGCCCGGCCAGTAAAAAGAACGCTCCCAGGCCAAAGAGCGTTCCGAAACATAGTAAGATCAAATACAACCTGTTTCACCTCAATTCTTTGTAGTACATTCGTTTTGGACCAGTGTTCCGGCTCTCCGTCCGGGGACGGCCTGGCACATTCCAGCTCCCGCCGCCCCGGAGTCCCGGCGCGCATGACCACCCGGAGGCCCGCAGGCTGGCCCCGTTTTCCTCCGCCAGCGTATAGGTGATGATCTTCTGAAACCCCATCTCTCTGGCGATTCGGGCGCAGCGAGCGTACAGAAAACTGCACCCATTGGGGATGCCGTCTGTACAGAGTCGTGTCACTTCGGCGGTCTGCCCGTCATCCAAATGCCGGGAGACTGGCCGCCCAACAACAGCAACACCGTGAAGCACCCCCAGACCATCGGTGATCGCCACACAGAATTTACAGCCCTGCGCCCGCCCGCTGTGGCGGTGGTGCTTTTCAATAAAGCGGTTTGCCTCACGTAAGCTGATTGGAATGATCTCCGCGATTCTCACCTCCAACGAAAAATGCCCACCGGGAAGGTGAGCAAAATGGTTTCATCTGCTTTGAATTGGAAATATCAGGTTCTCTCATTTCCGTAAACTCAAAATAGCGGAAATATCTCGCCTGATTTTGGAGTGGAAAGTTCCACTTATCTTTTGTACTCCACTGGCTTTGTCAGCCGGATGACCGCCGCAAAGGAAATGAGCAGCACCAGCAGGCAGACCGCTAAAATACCCTTGCCGAAGCCGGTGTTCACCAACACATCGTACCAGTCTTTGTTCAGGAAGTAGAGCAAAGGGATGTTGCCCACCAGCAGGAAGGCCATTGTGATGAACTCCTTAAACGGCTCATACATCAGGTAGTCCAGCTCCGCCGCCACGATCCGCATATCGGACAGCTTGGCGATGATGGGGGTGAGGGTGCTTTTCAGGCTCTTATCATCCTGACAGGCGATAGCGGCATCCACCCATTCCCGAAAGATATAGTTGTCCAGCTTGGGCTTCATGTTGGAGAGGGCCTGCTTCACATCGGCGCTTATCATGCCGGTTTCGGCCAAAAAGCCACGGAACACATCGGCTACGGGCGGGTTCAGGTAGTGAATATTTTCCTCTACGGCGGTGATGATGCTCTCGCTGCGCAGATAGGAGCTGGTGATGATGGACAGCCCGGTTTCTATCTCGTTGTTCATCAGCTTTTTGTAGCTGTGGGAGGTGAACAGGACATACCAGAACGGAATCAGCCCCATGCCAGCCGCCAGAACCGGCAGCATGAAATAGTTTTGAATCACAATGCAGATCACCGCACCCATAGCCGCCAGGAACAGGGAGAGAGCGCAGAGGGCGGCAAACTTGCCGCCCCTGCCGGTCAGGACCATCATTTCCTTGGCTTCCCGCACCGTCTTTTTGATGCCTTTAGCCTCCTTGGGGTGATTGAGCTGTCCAATCTTCTTTGAGATTGGCACCTCTCGGCTGGCAAAGGATCTCGTCAAGTCCTCCGCAAACTCAAAGGGCGTCATGCCCAGCAGCAGGAAAATACCGGCCAGCATACCGGCAAAGGCCAGCAGAATCAGTACAATCAAGCGGGTTCCTCCTTCCCATCGTCTATGTCCATCCGCCCACCGGCGATCTGTTCCAGCAGGCGGGGAGGCATCCCATTCTCCAGCAGCCGCTTTTGGAGGCTTGCCGAGATCGGAGACACCTTTTGAAATTCGCCGCGCACCTTTATCTTGCCGTCCTCCACAGCGGTTTCCGACACATGGTAGCGGTAGAGGGTGTGGAGCTGCCGGGTTCCGTCCTCCAAAATCTCACATTCGGTAATTTCCATCACCCTGCGGCTGTTGTCCTCCAGCTTCTTCACAAAGAGGACAATGGGAAACGCCTCCGTCACCAGGTTATACAGGGTCTTGTCGCCCATGTCGTATTTCTGGGTACACAGCGTCACCATGCGGTAGTAGGTGGCCTTGCAGCTATTGGCGTGGGTTGTGGTAATGACCGCGTGGCCGGTGCGGGCCGCCTCCTGCGCCGCAAACGCTTCCGCCGACTTCATCTCGCCCACGCACACTACATCCGGGTCGCAAGTCAGGGCGAACTCCAAAAGCCGCTCCTGATCGTAGTTCTGCTTGGGGTCATCGGAAAAGCGGGTGACGGTGTGGACTACATTGTTGAGGACATTCCCATCGGCGTCCTCCTTCACCAGATCAAACTCCCGGCACCCGTTTTCAATGGTAAAGATTCTCTTTTCATTGGGGATGGTGGAGAGAATCCAGCTCATCAGAGTGGTCTTGCCGCTGCCGGTGGAGCCGGTGACGCAGATGGACAGTCCGAACCGAAGCACAGCCGCCAGAAAATCCAGCATTTCGGCAGTGGCTGTCCCATAGCGGACAAAATCATCCCGCCCAAGCTTTTTGGGGTTTACAATTCGGATGGAGGCCGCCACGCCCTTATCCTTGTCGGTCAGCGGATTCCCCAGAACCGTGATACGAATTTTATTGGAGAGATGGCCCACCACTCCCGGCTGGCTGTTGTCGAGGATCATCCCGGATTTATGAAGCAGCCTGCGGACCACATCCACGGCGTGCTGCGGGCTTTGAAACCGCTCCTTGGAGGGAACCACGCGCCCATCCGCATAGGTGATCTTGGTGTCCTTCCAGGAGTTGATGTTGATTTCCTCCACATCACTGGCAAAGAGGTAGGGCGTCAGGAAAGAGAACTCGGCCATTTCCGTATAGAGCTTGTCGATCAGGGCCTCGTGGTCCATACCCTCCACACCCAGGCTGTAATCATTAAGATACTTGGCGATGTAGGCGGTGATCTGCTGGCGCTGTTCCTCCGGGTTGTCGGTTATCAGGGTGGAATACTTGCTGGCAAGGTACTCCTGCACCTGTGCCAGCACCTCCGCAAACGGGCGCGTATTTTTGCTGGTATTGAAAAAAAGACCGATGTTATTTGCCATCTCCGAATACCTCCGCAGCGATGGCGGCGATGACCGGCTCATAGCTCTTGGCCTCTTTCCCGGAAAGTGGTTCCAGCAGCTTCAGCGTGGCCGCCTGTTCCTCCACGATGGGAAGATAGGGCAGCCAGTACTTCACCCCGCCAAATGAGTTTTCATATTCCATACCGCCCTGATAAGGCCGGGTGTTGGACAGCACCCGGATGTGCTGCTCCGGCTTGAATTTCCGGTCCTCGATCAGCGGAAGATAGGACGCAAAGTAGGAGATCGCTTTCAGGTCGCATCCGCACACCCGCAGCACATCGTCCGCCACCTCCAGCGCCGCCGTCGCCAGCACATTCCCGGTCAGGACGCTGGTGCAGTCCACGATCACATAGTCTGCGATATGCCGCAGAAGCACCAGCATATCCACCGCCTTTTCCTTGCTGTACTCCGCGTAGGTGAACACATTTTCCCCGGCCTTGTAGCCCAGGAAGCTGATATAGGGGTGTTTTTCGCAGGGGACGCAGGTTTTCAATACCCACTCCTGCGTCATGCCGGGAGCAGACAGCAGTTCGCCCACGGACACCTCCGGCAGCTTCCCCTCCGCCGCCACAGCGGGGAGCGAGGGGGCGGTAAGGTCGGTAAACACCAGCACCACATTTTTCTTCCGCTTGGCAAGCTCCGCCGCCAGCTTGACTGCCGTGACCGTTTTTCCGGCGCCGGGACTGCCCCATACGGCAAGCATCTGTTTCTGCTTATTCGCCATCCGCTGATTCCACCTCCTGCTTCTCTGTGCCGTCTGTGGGCTGCCCACTGTCAGCGGGCTGGATGCCCTTATTGCCGAACTCTGCCTCCGGTTCAGCAAAGAAGGCGTCCTGCGCCGCCAGGAACTTTTCGGCATTGGCGCGGGCACCCCGGTAGACAAAGGCCAGGTGAAGGCTGTTGGATTCCTCCAAATGGGCTAAAAGCTGGGCCTGTTCGCTGTTTACCAGCAGGGTGATGGTGGCGGGCAGGGTTTCCTCTGGGTTTTCTTCTTCCTCATTTTCCCCCGGCGCCTGATATTCCTTGTCCGCGCCGGAACTCTGGGTGGCGGCAAGGACCTCCACATATTTCAGCTCCGGGGGTTGGGTGGTTTCGCCGGTGTCCTTGTCGGTGGCAAAGAGCATGATAATATCGCCCGCTTCCACCTTGCCGGAACCACCCTTGGCAAAGGTGGGGATGGTGACGGAAATCGCCACCTTGGAACCGTTCAGTTGGGTCAGGTACTCGTACTGCGTCAATGGCTCCGAGGACAGCCACGCCGTATTCACATCCGTATTTTTCCGCAGTTCCACATCGGTGTATCTTCCCACTACCTCATCCAGAGAGGTGGCAACGCTGTCCTCCATGCCGGAGGCCCCTCTGGTGTAGACCTCCACCATGTCCGCCGTGATGTATGTCCCCCGTGGGATTACCTCGGCCTTTACCCGGACCGCCTCCGTCTGGGCTTTTAGGCCCTCGTTGAAAAGCGGTGTGATCCCAAAGCAGACCAGAACCGCCAGCAGGATGCACACCGCGCCGACGACCGTCCGGCTCCGAAAAATATTCTTGTTCAATTTGATACCTCCATTTGTTCAGATTTGAAGTGCAAAAGCAGTCAGCCAGTAGGCGGCCACACCGCCGAAGCAGAAAAAGGGGGCCAAGGGCAGGCGCACCGCAGACAGCGGTTGTTTTTGTAAATGGCACTCCACCAGCCCGGTAAGCACCGCCAGCACCAGGGAAAGGATGACCTGTATCAACCCCGGCCAGACGCCCAGGACAAATCCGCAGGCCCCCATCAGCTTTACATCGCCGCCGCCGATGGCAAACCCATCCCGTTTTATCAGGACCGCCGCCAGCAGGAAGGGTCCGCCAACCAGAAACAGCCCCGCCACAGAAGCGGCGGGGCTGAATCCGATCAGCCCGCACAGAAGGAGCAGGGCCGGGATCAGGTTTGGGATCTCCCGGTTTCGCATATCCCACACAGCGGCGGACAGGAGCAGCAGGCCGAACAACGCCCCCTTAACAATGAGCGGCGTCACCGCTCAATCTCCCTGACAGGCTCCAGTCCAGAGTCAGTCAGTTCGTCCCCATGAAGATCATAAAAGTCCCTCATTTCTGCGGGAGGCTCCCCATTGACATGAAACACACAGCGCCGAAGATCCGCCGCCTGTTTTGCCACCGTTTCCTCCAGCGTATTTTGGATTCTATCCCAGAAAGAATAGTCGTTCCCCAACCATTCGGTATATAAAACTGCAAGTGGCTGGGAGTAGGTTAGCAAGGTGTCCGTTTCCCATTCGTCCAGCCCCTCCTCCAACTGGCATAAAAATTCCTCTTTGATGACTTTCTCATAAGCGTAATCCAATATTTTATCGGGCGGCAGAACGGCAATTTCCTCCATGCGGGCGTCAAATTCCGCCTTGGCCCGGTCGTAGAGCAGACCAGACCGATACTCGGCGCCCTTGTCCTGAAGAAAGTAATAGACCACCTCGCTGATGTTCTCCGGGTTCATACAGCGGTCCGGGACGGGCGTATTTCGAAAAATCCACGCCTGTTCCAGCACATTCTCCATCGCCAGAAGCATATCCCGCTGCGTACCACTCAGAGGGATGTTTTCCAGTTCGTTTTTGATGGCAAGTATCCCTTGAATTTTTACAAAGTAGGAATCACCGGGGGCCAGCTCCTCCAACGGTCTGGCTATACTATGGAGTTCTTCGTCCAGTTTCTCTTTCAGATTCTCTTGTTCCAGTTCAAACCACCTCCTGCGGTCAGGCATACAGCCCGAAATAAAGAAGGATGGCGGTCAGACCAACCGCCATCCCAATCATCAGGGGCCACGGGTTCCATCCTTTTTGAAACATCATTTTTACTCCCCCTGTTCCAACGCCTCCTGCGCGGCGAGAATCTGTCTGCCCACGGCATAGACCACTTGAATGGTCACAGAGTTTCCCGCCTGCCGGTAGAGCTGATTGTCACTGTTGACCGCCCGCGCCCGGTCAAACATTTCATCACTAAAGCCTTGCAGCCTCCAGCACTCACGGGGCGTAAGCCTGCGGATCAGGCCGCACCCCGCAAACGGCGTCCCCTGGTTACAGGAGGTTTCCAGCGTACCGGCGCGGTCCTTCCCGACACGCCCCCGCCTTGTTTTGCTGTCAGGGAACGCCAGATTGATGCTGTCCCCACAGCGGGCAACCGCATAACCCTGCTTCGTGGCCTCCCGAACACGCATACCGTGGGGGCATTTTTCACAGTCCTGAAAGACAACGCCGTGGCGGTCCTGTGTCGTAAGGGTGAAGGCCGGTTCTCCGCACTCCTTGATTCGCCGCCCATTCTGCCTTTTTTCTTCCCGTTCCGGGGTAACGACAGCGCGGCAGCCGTAGAACACGCCGGAGTTGTCGCCGCCCCGGTTGGTGATCCCGCTGTTATACTTGGCCTTGATGCACCGGGCATGGTTTGTCAGCTTGGGATTACCATTACAGAGATCAACGAAATACAACCCTGTCTTGCCGCCCCAGCCGCCGGACTGGGCCGCCATCGTGACGCTGATGCCGGATGGGTCATACACCCGCTGGCCCTGCATCCCGCCTATGAGTTGGATAAGAGCTTTTCCACAGCCCGCTGGGACAGGAAATATTTTGGGTCCACCTCCGGTTCCAGAATGTCGGCAAGCGACAAGGTAGACCCGTTCTCTGTTTTGAGGGGGGCCGAAATCCTTTGTATTGAGAAGTCCGTACTCGATATGGTAGCCGAGTGAGGCCAGCGTATCGAGAACGGCCGCAAAGTCCCATCCTCCATGAATGGACAGGAGATTCTTAACATTTTCAAGGACAAGCCATGTGGGTCTATTTTCAGGATTTTGGCCTTTGACGAGTTCAGCAAGCGTAAAAAAGAGTCCGCTTCTTGCTCCGTTAATCCCTCGTTGACGGCCGCTGACCGAAATATCCTGACACGGGAATCCGGCTGCCCACAGGTCTGCTCTGGGGAGTTCTGCGGGGGTGACTTTTGTGATGTCGGCTGCATACCATTCATCCTCCTTCACATTATGAATGGCTCTGTAACTGCGGTCGGCATATTTGTCGATCTCACAATGCCCCACACAGCGCATCCCGCACAGCTCAAAGCCCTTGCGGAAACCGCCGATGCCGGAAAAGAAGTCAAGGAATGTCATCTGCGCCATCGGCAGCCTCACAGTTCCAACGCCATATCCTCATCAAGCTCTTTCTGTCCGTCATTCTCCATTTGAGTGGTCGATTCCTGTTCTTCCTCCAATCCCATCAGCTTCATAAAGATGGCGTTTGCAACACACGGATCAAGCTCCGTGACATATCGGGTAGTCGGGTCAACATGGTTTTGATCTCTCGTCGTTCGGGCGTCCGGGAAATCGGTCTGTCCGGCCCGGTCAAGCACCGCCTGATCGAAGCGGGAATCCCATTCGGAAAACTGGATGGTGCGGGAGAGGACATAGATCGCCCGCTCCACACCGTACAAGCGCACCAGCTCTCCAATGAAGAAATCCAATTCCCGGCTGTTCATAGCGGTCATGGTCTTGTCCTGAATGAAATTCCGGCAGTCCATGTTGATATTGTAACTATCGCACCAAAGAGCTGCCTCATTTCTGCGGCTGGCTTCTTCCAGCGACGGATAGTAAATGGGAATAGTTGCGTACATCACTCAAGCCCCCATTCGTCCCCGTAGCGGTACGGGTAGATTTTTTGCCCGCGCAGGAACCGCACCAAATTCTGCACTTGATCCACCACGGATAAATTGCTCTGGTCCCTGGTGGTCATCATCACCGAGCCAAAGATACCGGCCAGCGCCAGAACCACGGTGGTGGTCACATTGGCGGTGAACAGCCAGACCAGGGCGGCCACGCCACCCATCGCCATGGAACCAACCAACGCCTGAAAGAGCTGTTTTTTCCCAAAGCCTGTGAACAGCTCCGCCTCCGGCTTCACGCCCAGAGGGATATACAGTTTCAAATCCTCGTCCATTCGCACCTCCTACGAATAGTAATACAAAATCAGGTCTTTGATCTGCCAGATGGATTCCGCGATCACATAGAAGATCACGGTATTGCGGGCGCGTTTTTTGTACTGCGCCGCCTGCTCCTCGGCGGCTGCCAGCCGCACCATGCAGTAGATAAACCTTGCCACGGCGCCCACGCGCACCAGCAGGATGATGGCCTTTGAAAGATCGTCCATTGTTACCATCCGCCGTCACCTCACTTTCCCATGCCCTTGACCATCTGCACCAGACGCACGGAATGGTATGCGTTATTGACGATGGCTCCGCCACCGCCGCCTCCGGTTGTAACGATAAACTCCTGAAGGAACTTCGGCGTCCGCACAGCCAGAATCATGCAGGCCACGCCCCAGAAGATGTGCATATTCATCATCAGCCCCACGCCCAGCTTGGCGAGGGCGATTTGGATAATCACCGAAAGGGCAGATTGAAAGAACTTGCTCATGTACGGCTTGAACACGCCCTTGTCGTTGTCAATCAGGCCCACACAGGCCAGGGGCATCCCCACCCGCAAAATCAAAATCTCCAGCCCCCGCATAAGGAACTGAAAGTAGAGGATAAAGTACACGATGACGAACACCAGCCCAAAGATGGCAGTCACAAGGCCGAGCGTGGAAATACCAGACACCCATCCCGCCCAGTCATAGGCGGTGGCAAGGCCAATGGCCTCCAGCATCTTGTCGCTCATTTCCTCCACGATCCTGGCAAGCCAGCCATACATGGTGGGGAAACAGACCGCCACGGCCATCGCCTTGAAAAAGTTTGTCAACAGGGCAATCGGTTCTTCGTCTGCGTCGCCATCGGACCACAGTACATAGGTTTCAAAGCCCTTTTTGAGAAATTTCAGGATGATAAGCGATACGCCAAAGCCAAACACAATATCAAACAGGGCTTCAAACAGATCAACACCGGCCAATGTGGACATATACTGCTCCGCGTACAGGGTCAGCGGTACGATACCCTCCATCAGCCCGTCGATGTAGGCAATGGCTCCGTTGAGCAGGGCGACGATCAGCAGAACCAGAATATATTCCAACCAGCGGCCACCTCCTTTCCGGGGGCGGCCGGGGCCGCCCCTTTGTCATGTGAGTTGAAAACGGGGCGGATCAGGCGGCAGGCGTCCCGCCGCCATCCTCCGCCAGCGTCCGGTCATATTCAGCCAGCACAACAGCGGACAGCTTCTCCCGCAGCTCCTTCGTCATAGGGAAGCACTGTTCCGTCCATTCACCCTTCACATTCCTGCGGCTGGGCAGGGACACGAACAGCCCCTTTTCTCCCTCTACCACCCGGACATTCTTCACCAGAAAGCAATCGTCCAGGATGACGCTGCTCACCGCCCGCAGCTTGTCGGGACCGCTGAACAGTTTCTTGATCTCTGCCGTAAATTCCATGAGAAAACCTCCCTGATAAAAAATACGGCGGGGCATAGCGCCCCGCCGGTCATGTCGGACATCAGCCCGCGTAATCGAACATATCCTTGATGCGCTGGGTAATTGTGGGCAGCACGGTGCTGTCCACAATGAGGTAGAGGCCCGCCAGAATCAGCGCGCCCAGGACAATGGAAATCAGCACCGTGATCGCCACATCAAGGGTGCCCTGCCCCTCACGGTTTACCAGCGCATCCTTCGTGCGGCCTGCCAGCTCACGGGTCTTCTGCTTGGCCGTCCAGATGGAAGTCATAGCCTTAACCTGAGTGTTGCGGATAAAATTAGCCATAAATTTTCCTCCTATTGATGAATTGATTTACTTAGTAAGGCGTGATAATCGCCTGTACTACGAAAGCGGCCCCGGCTTACTGATAGTAGCCGAGGATCAGGTTCAGGGTGGCGGAACCCAAAACGGCGCCGATGCAGGACACCACCGCCACCACAATGCGGTTGTTCCACTTCTTCTGGTCCATCTCGTCGGCCATGCCGCGCCGGATGCAGAAGTAGATGATAAGCAGGCCGGACACCACCGGGGCCAGGACCATGAGCCATGTAGTCAGGTCGCCAATCAACTGCTCGGTGCCCGTCACGATCTGGCTGTCCTCCACACCAGCCGCATAAGCCGGTGCGGACATGAAAAAAGAGGCGGCAAGTGTGGAAAGACCGACACCTGCCGCCCGGACGGACTTGTGCAGCCCGCCCATCGTCTGTTTTACTTTTTCTTTCATCGAAACCTCCTGAAATTTAATCATCATCAGAAGCGCCGCCCCCTGTGTTTTTCTGCTGGGCGAGGCGGCGCATGATGTCCTTTTGATAGTAGACCCAGATATTCCACAATGCGATTTCCTGTTTGGTATCCGTGATAATGGGCCGTTTGTTTTCCCGTTCCTCCCGTAGCTTACGGTTATGCTCCATGTCGCCCATGCCCAGCATTTGATTGAATAACCATTTGGAGAGGTCGGGGGCGTACATCATGGCTGGATGGTCCCGGCTGGTGATGATCTGATAGGGCCGCTTGACGCGCCGGACCTCATCCGTATTGAGCAGCTTACGCTCCGTCAGACTGACGCTCTGGGAGCTGGATGGCGTGGTGAACCGCCCGTTGCTGGCCGAGAGCTGGTAGCTGGAAGTGGTGTAGGTGCCCAGCTTGTCCGACATTTCCCGCAGTGTTTCCGGGTCGTCGCTTTGCAGATAGGCCCATATCTGGCAGTTGCCCTTGATGGTGTTGGCGATATTGTCGCTGTACTTTTCCTTGAGCTGGTCGAACCCCTGCACATAGAGGGCGTAGCGCATCCCGCGTCCGGCCGCAACGGTGAGCTTGTTCGTCATATCGCTGATGGGGGTAAAATTCCCGAACTCATCCAGCAGGAAATTCACCCGCCGTTCCAGCCGCCCGCCCCGCTTGTCCGCCGCCTCCGCCAAAAGCTCATACTGCTGGGACACAATGAGAGAGGCAATCGGGTAAAAGGTGGTTTTCTCGTCCGGCAGGATCACAAAGAGCGCCTGCCTTTTGCGCCCCAAATCCGTAAGGGTAAAATCACTGGCATGGGTGATGGAGTAAATGGATTTCGAGGTAAACAGCCGCAGGGTGGTGAGGGCGGAGGTGTAAAAGCTGCCTCTGGTGCGGGACGGGGCCACATCGGAGATGGAGAGCAGCGCCCGCGCCGGGTGCGTTGGCGACTGCTTTTTCAGATACTCCAGCAGGGGCATTTTGTTCCCAATGGTGCGGCACATCTCGGAAATAAACCAATACACATTTGTCATGTTCTGAAACTCCGGCCGCTTCTGGTTATCGCACACCACGCAAAGAATGGCAGCCGCTATGATGGAACATTCACCGTTCGTCCAAATCTTTTCGCCCTCCGGCTTACCAACCAGATTGTTGGTCAAATCCCAGGCCAGCATTTCCGCCCGGTCGGTGTCGCCCTCGTTGATGGCGTCAATGACCGGCTGGAGCAGATTGTAGCGCATACTCTTGGCCGGGTTCTTGAAGTCCAGCACCAGCACTTCATATCCCAGCTTTTTCAGAAATTCAGAGGTGTAGTGGAATAGCTCGGCCTTTGGGTCCGAACAGAAGATGGACTCTCCGGCAAGCCCCAGAAGGCAGATGCTCTCCAGCACCAGGCAGCGGGATTTGCCGGAACGGGTGGCGCCCACGCAGAGCAGATGGCAGTCATCTCCGACAAAATAGATTTTTTCCTTGTCGCCCTCCTTTTTCATGCCCACCACCACGCCGCCCTTCGTCAGCGGGGGAAGCGGTGCGTTCTTGGGAATCACTTTGGGATGCAGATTCAGTTTCATTTTCTCACCTCCTACAGCTCAAGTTCTTCGGGTTCCTCCGACACTGTATCTATGAGGCAGTCCGGTTCGATTTCCGCATCAATCAGGAAGGAGTCCAAAAACTTTCTTATTTTTTCAGGTGTTTCTTCTTCACGGATATGAATATCACCATAGACCGGAATGGTATAACGGTAATCGTATGAACCATAAATCTGGCTGAGTTCATGCAGGATTTCTTTGCTCTCGTTTTCGCCGCCCTGAGCGACAGCACCGTGGCGGGTTAAAAAGAAAGTACTACAATGTTCGCCAGAGGAATACAAATCAATCCCGAACAATCCTACACAAAGTTTCCCAGTTGATTTTGACTGCAATACGCCAGAAAGAATAGCGAAGTCAAGATCGCTGTGGCAGGATAAACACTCGCCATAAATTTGGCGTGCTGCTTCATGCAGGTCATAAAGAACAATTTTCGCATAAACCATTTTTTCAGTATCATAAGACTTCCATAGTCTTTCATAGTCGATCTCAGGAAGAATATTACGGTTGATGTATTCGATATAAAAATTGCAGCAGTCTATTTTTCATCACCTCATTTTTTCAAAAAGTCAAGCCCTTCATATCCGTTTTTTAACAGCTCCCGGATGGCCGGGTCATGTGGGTCCAGGGTGAAGCTGTCAAAGGCTCTTTCCTTTTCCGCGTCGCTCATCCAGCGGGCCGAGCCATGCTGATACTGGCCCACTGCTTTGGGAGTCTTGATCTCCGGCGTGATGGTGTCCAGGTCGGATTCATAGGGCCGCATATTGGTGAGAAAGAACATCACGGCCAGCACACACACAAACCCTTGCAGGCAGAGGTACAGCATCAAGTGCTGGCGGCTGGAAAACAGGCTGGCAAGGCAGTCCCCGATGGGAAGAAGGGACAGCCGGGTGATCTCCCTTGTCAACAGACCGTGAACTGCTGTGGAGAAAAACAGATTCAAGACTGCACCGGAAGCAAAAATCAGCCCGCAGATCAGCAGCTTTCCTTTGGTTCTCATAGCTCCAATTCCTCCCCAGCCTCCAACTCAAGGGCAAGGTCCTGTACGGCGGTCTCCAGCGCAGCTTCCGCCACTTCGCTGCGGATCGGCTTGTCCGCGATCCATGCTGCCAGACTTTCCGGCTTTACAATACCGTAAAAGTCCTTTCGCTCCCAGTGAATGTACCGCCCATCCAGCAGGTTTTCCGCATAGACTGCCTGCCCTCTGGCCCCATAAGTGCAGCCAAACCCGTCACGGGCATACCACAGGGAATCGTCTGCGGTCAAATCCATGCTGTTCCCGTAAGCCTCCGGTTTTAGGACAAGAATCTGTCTCTCATAGCCGCTCTGGTCGCTGCCCGCTATGCAATCATCCAGTCCCAGGAGTCGGTCCTGCTGACGGATTTTGACCTTTTCCCGCACCTGTTCTTCCGGCACATAGAAAATGGGCATATAGAGCTTCTTTGCAAGTTCAATTTCTTCCCGCATCCCGGAAGAAATGGTGCCGCCCAATACCCAGAGGTCATCGCAGCGCCACATCAGGTCGCGGCCCATCGCCAATCCCTTTTCCCGCTGCTCCGGCTGTTCATCATCCAGATATTGTGTGAAGATCGTGTGGGGCGCCAAAGGGATCACGCCACAGGATGCCGCATAAGCACAATAGTCCCTTGCTCTTTGGATATTCCGTTCCACATCCCCGCGCAGGGGGGACGAGATATAAACCAACCGCAATTTCTCACCTACCTTTCCAAATCCAACCCATCCAGCTCATAGTCTGAAACAGGCGGTTCAAAGGCCGTATCATAGGCCACATCATCCAACTGCCGGATTGCGTCCAGTCGGGCCGCCGCCTGCGGATCGGTGACAAGTTCCTGCTCCAGCAGGGCATCCGCAACAATGGCGTTGGAAACCGGGTCGGTGAAACAAAGGTTTTCTCCATCCTGTGTGGCCTGCTCCACCACCGATTCCGACAGAATTT
Organism: Intestinimonas sp.; assembly: GCF_026169115.1. Lineage (GTDB taxonomy): Bacteria > Bacillota > Clostridia > Oscillospirales > Oscillospiraceae > Intestinimonas. The sequence continues at coordinate 32,569 of NZ_JAPFEA010000054.1, forward strand.
CCTCGGCCACAGCCTTCGGCACTTCCAGACCCCGTTTTTTCGTACCGACGATCTCATAAATACCCACGGCGATCTCTCCGCAGGTGATGATGTTGCCCCATATATCGGGATTTGGGCGCCCGTCACGCATATCTCACACCTCCATCTTCCTCATAGGGCATAAACGCAATCACGGAGAGATAATCTGTACCCAGCCGTCGCAAAAGGGCGTCCTGATGCTCCATGACCTGATCCACCACATTTTCAGGGCAGTAGCGCATCAGGTCGCGCACATATTCGCCCACATCCAGCCCGATGGGGTGCGCCAGATATTCCTCATCCGTCATGCCATCAAGCTGCTGGTTCAGGCTGTGCTTATACATGAGAAACCGAGCGATAGCGATAGTTTGATTTCGCTTGCTGTTCATCATAGGCTATCCTCCAAGCTCCATTTCATCACTCAGACCAAATTCCATATCAAAATCAAAGTCCATATCTGCCTCTCGCAGCTCCGGCATAATTTCCTCGATTTTGTCAAGAATCCGCTCCACGGATTCACGGGCATCATTGGAAACATCCTGATCGAGTATGCTCATTTTGACAAGTCCGGCGTGAAGGACCCTCAGTTCTTCCTCGCTGAACAGGGCCTTTTCGTCCACCAGGCCACTGCGCTTGGCAAAGTCCTGACCGGCAAACTCTTTATTATAAAAGACCTGACGGGCCAGCATTTCCCCAGAATCTGGGGCTGTGCGGTAGGTGGAGAACACATAGCCGAACAGGTGATGCTCCTTGCAGGCCAGAGTCACGCCGTTGTATTCCGCCAGTTTGTAGGAACCGTTGGGCAGCTTTTCGTTAGCGTCCGTGTAGGGGCAGTCCCGGCAGATGCCCGCTTTCGCCGCCGTGTTCTGGGCGGTGTCGTTGATAAGCCGCATGACCTTATCCTTCACAGCGATAAACGGGTTCTGGATCACCGTATCCGCCTTGGAGAAGTAGGCCACAAGCTGATTTTTATAATAGATGTCCGCAATATAATCCGAAGATTGGGACCGTTTTACATCAAAGCCCTTTCGGGCGAGCTGTTCAAAGAACAGACGGTAAAAATCTGTTTTGCTCCGCAACCGGCAATCCTCCTTTCTTACGAGTAACCTTTTTGTTTCATCACCTTTTTGAGAACTTCAATGAAATCAAAAATCCGTTCCGCCGCCGCCTGATTCTGGGGATAGGTGTGCGGCAGGGGCGGGCGCTTCTTCCGCTTCAGATCGTACCAGAGGCACCCTCCGTCTTTTTGGCTGGGAAACATACAGGATGGAACGGAAGTCCGTAAAGTAAAAGGGCACCCCCAGCAGGGATGCCCTTTGGGGTACTCATACAGCCGGGCCGTCAGGCGGGTCACGCCATAAGACCCACTTGGGACAGACACCGGTACCCCGTTATGCTTATAAGCCGTTGTTACTGTGTTCATCCAAACTCCTTTCTCGAACCGGGCGGCCGGTTGTTTGATTTGTCGGACATAGAAGCGGGAGTAAAAGCAGAGAGAGTCGTCAACTTTTTCAAGCGACTTTTATCGGCAAGTATCAACTTTTCAAAAAATATCGAGGTTGAAAAGAAAATGCCCGCCTGATAAACAGGCGAGCATTTCATTGAGCTGTATCTTTAATATTCAGAACTGAGCAGAAAATCGGCTATGTGCATGGTCTTGATCCCCTCGTAATTCCCCCCGGCAAATTCGTCCGTTGTGAGAACATATTTGGGATAATTGTCGTGTATTTCAAGCAGCCGCTCATATTCCCGCTTTTCTGTCTTTTCCGAATTGATCTCCTGTGTGACCTGAACATAAATTTTCTCGTTCTGCCGCACCGCTACAAAATCAATCTCTCCGTCGCTGGTCTTTCCCACATTGACGGTATATCCCCGGCGGCAAAGTTCCAGATACACAATGTTTTCAAGGCTGGAAGCCACGCTGTCCGCGTTATAACCGAGAACACTGTACCGCAGGGCGGTATCGGCCAGATAGAACTTTTCCTGCGTTTTCAGGATTTCCTTCCCCTGCAAATCATATCTGGAACAGCGGTGAAGCAAATATGCCTTTTCCAGCTTTTCCAAATAGCTGTAAACTGTTTCGTTATCAAGGGCGCGCCGCTCTGCTTTCAGATAATCTGCAATCGACTTTGCCGAAAAGGTGTTGCCGACATTATTAAAGGTATATTTGACAACGCGCTCCAGTTGGTCGATTTTCCTGACCTGATTTCGCTTTACAATATCTGAAAAGATCGTAGAATTGTATATATCCCGGACAACTGTGTAGATCTCATCCTGAGAAAACGCCTGTAAATGGGTAGCCGGAAAGCCGCCCAGACGGACATAATTGGCAAGCGCGGCTTTGGGTTCCCCAACAGTCGTAAACTTGCTCCTAAACATCAGATATTCGCTGAAGGACAGCGTAAAAATGCGGAAAGACACATACCGGCCAGTAAGGTAGGTGGAGATTTCCGAGGACATCATCCGAGAGTTGGAGCCTGTGATATACAGGTCAACATCAAAGTCGGACGCCAGGGAGTTTACAACCTTTTCCCATCCCTTGACCTCCTGTACCTCGTCCAGAAACAGGTAGGTCTTTCCGTCCGGGCAAAGGCGCTCCTTCAACTGTGCGTACATCTGCTTTGCCGTCATATCCTCAAATTCCATAGAATCATAACGGCAGCTTATCATGCGTTCAGCCGGAATATTCCGCTCGGTCTTTAACCGTTCCATAATCATCTTCAATATTGTGGATTTCCCGCAACGGCGTACCCCTGTGAGTATCTTTACAAACGGGGTATCGGCATAAGCCATGATCTTATCCACATATAACGGCCTGTAAATCATCGTGACCACCTCCATTGTAAATAGTATATCGCAAAACCTGTTTGTGGTCAATTGGTTTTGCGATTACAAACCGCAAAACATTTCGACAATTTATTTGACTGCGGATTACCTCAAAAAAGTACTACGGTTCCATGCCCCTGTCCTTGTGCCGTAAATACCATTCCTTTTTGGCGGCCTTGGAAAGATCACCTCCCATAGCCTTCTGGCAATCGTCGTACTCCATACCCATGTTGACGGCGTTCTGTTCCAACGCCATCAGGATTTCACAGATCAACCGCTCTGTATAGTAGGCTTTTCGGGCCTCCGCATACTCAAAAGAGCCGGTTTCCCGATCTTTGCGGAGCATGGCGCGTATGGCCTCTAATACCTTGTTGGCAATCAGCTTGTCCGCCTCCGCGATTCCTTTCCGCCGCTGTTCCTCCACATGGGCAGGGTCGGTATCATAGAGCATGGCAAGCTGGCACTTGGCGTCCGCATACTCGTTTACCAGATCACCAATGTATTTACAGTCTGTTTTCAAGCTGCTGATAAAAGCGTCCAGTTCGGCCTTTACTTCCTCCGGCAGCAGCTTGTAGGCCAGACGGCCTTTTTTCGGCATCTTTTCTTTCAGGGCAAACAGACCGGGGATAAATCGGGCCAGCCCATCCGCACTCAAAACACCGTCCAGTGAGGCGGCTCCCAGCTCATCATCCGTGATATGGCCGAAGGTTTCCCGCAGGCGCTTGTACTCGCTGGGATGAAGCTGCTCCATATATTGCTCAAACTCATCAACCAGATCAATGGCGGCTGCGGTAAGCTGCTCTCTGGCCCGCTGCTTCGCTTCACAATACGCCTGTATTTTCTCCGCGAAGGTGTCCCGGATCAACTGCCTGCGTATTTTATCCGGGATGCTGGGATGCACAAACGGAACCATTGTGCGCTGGTTCTTATCCCAGAACACCACATGGATGTGCGGATGACCCCGCTCATTGTGGTGGGCGGCCACCCATTGTAGGTTCTGAACCCGGATTCCATTATACTTTGCCAGCGTTAAAATATGACGCTCCATGTAGTCCTCCCAGGCTTCATGATCGGTCAGCCCCAGCTCGGCCGCTGTTTCCGGGGAAAAGGAGATAATTCCCCGATACATATTCACACGGCGGTAAGACAGCTCCCGCACCAGACGGGCCGCCTCCTGCCAGGTGGAGAACTCCCGCACCTCGCCAGGTTCCAGTTTCCCGAACAGGCCGTGGCGCATCCCCTCATTCTTTACCGCGCCGGGACGTGTGGCAATATAGCCGATGTGGGCATAGTTGCACTTGGGCGTCTTTTTCTGATTGGGGTGCCGGTGGCGCTGCTTATAGATTAGGATTGACACGGCGGCCCCCTTGAACAGCCTGAATCGCCTTTTTCATTTCCTCGTCATCCAGAAAAATACGCAGAGCGTCGGCGTTCTTTTGGTTTGCAAACGCCAACGCCTCTTTTCTGGCCGCCGCCTCGATCTTCTCAAAAGAGGAATAGCGGTCCCGGTCGATCAGGTCTGCAATAATGGCGATATTGGCATAGTAGCCTGCGGCGGATATGATTGTCAGGCGGTTGATAAGTCCGGCCAGCCGGTTTCCCAGCCCCTTGATCTGGCCGCTGAGTTCCTGCCGGATCACGCCGCTTATCATGTCGATGTTCTCAGCGGTACTTTCCAAATCCAGGTATTCATCAATCGCCCGCCGCACCTCTTTAGAGAAGTCCGTCCCATTTCTGGCCGCCAGCTTATTGAGCGCCTGAATGGTATCCGGGGGCAGATGAATGGTTTTGCGCTCGGTTCGGATCGGGGATTCTTTCAAGTCAAGCCTCCCTTCCATAAGGTGTGACAAAAATCACACCAAAATCAAAAAATCATACCTTGTAAAATTCTCAAAAAAACCGTTGAAAGCACGGCTTTCAAGCAGTCGGCCCGCCGTCAGGTATGACGGCTATTCCTGCCTTAACCAGGAAATCGCAGGCGGGGTCTGCGGTTTCCCGGCTGCGGGGCGCCCCGGCGGGGCGATCAGTACGGATGAAAAGAGAAGTGAGAGAGTCAGCGGTCCAGTTCGTCCTCTGGTTCCTCGGCGGGTTCCCAATCCGTGAAGATCTCCGCCATGATCTCCGCCATGATCTGCTCCTTGTCCCCACGGGTGGAGCTGCCCTGCGTCTCATAATCCCGCAGAGCGTTCATCCGCTCCGGGATGGTGAAGAACGCAAAGCGCCCGTCCTTCATCTGCGTCAAAAGCCGCATTTCATAGCCGGATGTGGGGTCCATACTGTCCATCAGTTCTTCCAGCGTCCCCACCTTTTCCGCCGCTTCTCGGACAATGGAGCGGAACATATCGGACGGAATCTCCGCATTCCAGACAGCGTAATCATCGCGTCCGTGGCAGGTGATGGTCTGGATGGCTGTGCAGGGGGCACCAGCGAACCTCTCCAGAGCTGAGGACAACAGTACCTCGGTTTCCGGTTCCAGATAGCCGCACAGATCCAGTTCCACCGAATTTGTGACGGCTGTAGCCTCTTTCTCAGTCAGCACGATGTCCATACTGTTCCTCTCATAAGAAAAGCCTCGCCCATTCAGCATCAGGGAACACTCGGCGGCGATGCGGAACATTCGGAAATAATCGTCTGCCGTTTCGCCCAGCGTCTTGCCAGTGGCAAACGATTGGAAATATCGTTTGCCATCGCTGTCCCGGCAGGCCAGGGAAATATCCAGATAGATTCCCTCGCTGGAGCCGAAATTCGGGATACAAAGGGCTTCTTCAAATTCAGGAAGTTCGCCGGTCAATCCCTCATACTTGCCGGAGAACGAAAAGTATTCATCCGGGAGAAGCCCTTTCATTTCCAAATGCGTTTTCAGCTTATCAAAGGTTTCCTTGGCGTCAGCCATACCGATGTGTTTGACACGGTGGTTCTCATCCGGTTCACTCCATCGGTCCAGCTCAAAGGTCTGTATTTTTGCCACAATCAAGCCTCCATTTCCTGTTCATCTTCGTTTTCAGGTTCTTCAGCAGCGTCCCTGTTAAACTCCGCCTCCAGCTCCGCCATACGCAGGCGGTCTAAATCCTCCACGGTGCGGCCTTTCCGCCGCTCCATCAGGTCAGTGTTAAAATCATTCAGATGGGGAACATGGACGGCGCACTGAAATCCCCGCCCAGTATATTCCCGTACCCACTTGGCCGCCGTAAGCTGCCCCCAATTCCGAAACTGCCCGTCCTTGTCACGGGCCAGATAGTCGTTGTCCACCGCAAATACCAGCCGCCTGATCTGCGGATGCCCTTCCAGATAGCGGTTAATGGCTCCGTTCCACAGACAGCCGGTGGAGATGCGGTGGTCCTCCATCCAGTCCCGCCCGTAAAAGTCAGCGGTGATGGACGCATGGCTCATCAGGTCGATAGGAGCCTCGGTGACGATCAGCAGGTCGCTTGTTCCCTCATGGAAAAAGGGGTAGCTTTTATCAGAGCCGGTAGCGTCCATCTTGAATGAGCTGTTTTCTCTGGCCGCCCGCATGGAGCAGTACCGGGGCGCTCCCTCGGTGTCATAACCCACAAACACGCAGTTTCCGTGCTTTTTCTCCTGATAGATCATTTTCCGGTTCATAAAATGGCTGACGATTGGGGAGCTGATACCTCGGACGGACACCAGATACCAATAGGCCCGCTTCATGTTGTCTGCCTTGTCCGGCAGCTCCAGCGGCCCGCGCTCCTTCTTCTCATAGGGCGTTACCTGTCGGGCTTCTGCCGCATATTCCTTGCCAATCAGCTTTCCCACCGCCTCTGGAAAGGATAAGTTTTCCTCCCGCATAACAAAATCAATGGCTCCGCCCTTGATACCGTCATCCGGCCCCGTCCACTGGAAAAAGCGGTTGTTCTCCGGGAAGATATACAGGCCGCCGCTGTGCTTCATGTGGACGGCCTTGCGGCCTGCCTTTTCCGGCTCATAGCCATATCCACGGGCAAGAGAGAGAATATCCACACTGTTTGCCTGCCGTATCTCATCCTCAGTGAATTTCTGATACGCAGCGGCGCTTCTTCGCATAAATCATCACCTCACAGTTCCAAATCCTCTTCTTCATCAGGCAATTCCAATTCCTGTACTGCTTCCTTGTGGAAATAATCTGTTCCAGGCACAAGGCGGAACAAAAGCCCATTTTCCCACTGACAAAGGAGCTGACCGGCATCATCCACAGACTGAACGATACCGGCCAACCCTGCGGGCGCGTCATAGTAGGGATCGCTTACCGCCTTGTCCAGAATAACTTTCGTGCCAGGGGAATATTCCTCCCGCAGCAGCTTGGATTGCTCATACAGGTATTGTGGGGACCGGGGCAGGGGCTTCCGTTCTCCCGGCCGGACAGGTTCTCCGTCCAAGTCGTACTGGGACGGGTCAGCGCCGGGGGTGTCCCAGCCGAACAGGGAGCCAGTGAGCATAGCCGCCGCCTGCGCCTTTGTGATACCCTCGTGGGCATTGAAGTAGTCTGCCAAGACTTTGTTATACGCACGGTCGCCGGTGGAATAGGCACAGGGATAGTAGCCCTTTTCGCCGCGCCTGACTTCTATGAGCTGACCAGAACTGGGGAGAACCGTGTAACAGTGTTCCGGCAGGGATGGAGCATCATAATTCTTCCTCATAGTCATCCTCCGGCTCATAGTTCGCCTCGTCCTCCGGCAACTCATTCTCGTAGAACTCATCCAGCTCAAACCCGGCGCGGGAGATCTCCTGATCCTCCATGCCCAGATGATCTTTTAGGTGGCGGTACAGCTCCCAGCCGTCGTAGTGCGCGGCCGCCCACTCCAGCGCCTTATCTAAAATCTGGTGTGTGCGTTCTTCCGGCAGGGCCTCCAGCGTCCCGCTGCGCATCGCGTCAAACTCTTGGTCTGGCATATTCAGGTACTTATAGGCTCTTGCGTACAGCGGTTCTTTGGCGCAGTCGGGCAGCAGAAGATTTTCCGTTTGCGCTACAAACCCATAGGACAGGTCCTCATATCGTACCTCACCGCTGCGGCAGGCGGCCCGGAACTGCTGAAAGCCTTTCATGTTGCTGAAACCACGGTAGTCCATGACTCCAAGGAGAATCTGAGCGCCAATAATGGCCTTCAGCATTTCCTCATCCGTAGTGGCGGCAACCAACCGCATGGTACTTCGCTCCTTGACGATGTTGCACCCATAAAGGATATAAAGCGGCTGTGTTTTATCCAGCTTCATGATCCAATCCCTTCGTTTCGTCTCTCAATTCTTCCAGATACTCGTCAATATCCAGCTCCCCATAGCGGAACTGGAGCAGTTCCACGATAGCCGGATCGCAGTCCTCCGGCAGATAGTCTTTTACATCATCCTGCACATCCCTGATTTCCCCCAGGAAACCCCAGCAGCTATCCACCTCTACATCTTCCCGGAATAGCTGGAACCCGTAGCACTGGCCGGTCAGGAAGTAGTCGTAGGACTTCACCTCGCCCTCCAGCACTTGGCGGGCCTTCTCCATAGTTTCAGACGTTGCCTTGCCGTACTCCGCTTCAATCCTCCGTTTATCTGCATAAATCCATCCTACCTGACCGGAATCCCACGGGCAGGAAAAGCCGGTGGTGTTCATGGTGATGCCCGAATGGTCGTAGAGATAGAGGGGCAGGATCACCATGCCCTCCATCTGCTCCACCAGCGAAAACAGTTCGCTGGTGGAGAGGGCGGAGAGGCAGTCCTCCAGAAACCAATCCGGCACATCATCTCTCAGCGAGGCGGCATAGCTGGACGATACATACCAGTCACTCTCGGAAGTCCAGCGTTGGTTCTCCAGCAGCTCCCACTCCCTTGTGGAGCGGTTATACTCCAGCTTTGCGTCCTTGGCCTTACCGGATTTGAGAAACGCAAAGACTGGATTGCTCCGGTCATGGCTGCTGGAATATTCAGAAAACAGCAAATCCTTCAAGAAATCACGGGGTTCCTCAAAATCGTGCTTTTCACCCAGAGAGTAGCGCCCATGCCAGCAGACCATTTTCCCCAGGCAGTCGTAATCCTCACGGGGGTTCAGGGGCATCTCATCGTCCACGATAAACAGAGTGTAGGGCGCCCTTGTTGCCGCAAGCGGCATAATGCCTCACCTCCTTGCCCGCTGCGACCACATCACCGGATCGCGTCACGGTAATGCCGATACCAGGCAAAATAGAAAAAGCCGCCAATCACGGCGGCAGCGGCGGAAATACCCACAATCATTTTTTTCATACGCGCTCCTTTCCAAAAACAGGTTTACAGTTCCATGTCCTGCTCGTCCTCATCCACAGCGGCAGGAGCCTCCGGGCTGACCTCGCCCTGTTCCGTAAACTGCTGCTTGGTCTGAATTGCCGCTGACAGCTTCGGGAGCAGTTCAAACATTTTCGTACTGTCACGGCTTTTTCTATAATAACGGTAGTCCCACTGTCCGCTCTCCGGGGAATAGCGGATGCTGTGCAGCGCATTGATGATCCATCCCTGTGTTTTCAGGGGGACTGGAATCTCATGCTCCCGGAAAAGCTGCATAATCAGGGCCTTGCCGTTGACCTCCCGGTTCACCACCTCCTTTCCCGCCAGAATATCCTCCTCCGCCTCCCGGATAGCGGCATCATAGCGGGCCTGCTGTTCCTGTTCACGCTGACACCTTTCTGCTTCACGCTCTGCTTTTCGCTGTTCATCCCGCTGATGCCGTTCCTCCAGAATAGGGGCGTTGTGTGCCTTGGCCTCGTCATACCGCCCCAGTAGATTGGCAAAGCCCAGGTCTGCCCACCGCTTCGGATCGCCCATACTCGCATTGAAAACCCGTTCGATCTCACCCCGGATGCCATGCTCCAGTGTGGGCAGCCATTTCAGGATTTCCTCCAGCCGGTGCCGCTGGTCGATGCCCACCATGAACCCCTCGCAGGGGATAAAGACCGGCTGAAAAAACTCCCGCTTCTTTTCCATCGTATAAAGTTCAATGCCGTTCTCGTTATAAAAGCGGTAGTAATAATGCTTGTTGCCCATCAGGTCTTTGGCAAACACCCGGTTTTCGTCCTTTTCCTTTGGCGGGAAGATGTCCTTTTTCTTTTCATCCGGCCGGGTGTAGCGAGGTGAGCGGCCGGTGCGCTCTAAACTGTCCGCGATCAGCTTTTGCACCTTTTCCAGCCCGCCATGTTTTTCAATAAAAGAAGCTATATCCGCCGCCTGCTTCAAGGGGCAGAATTGCAGGCCCGTCCTGCCCTCGTACACAGCGCCCTTGTACTGAAACAGGTCCAGGCCGAAATCGTTGTGGAACGGCTTGGCCTCCTGCACAGGGGAGAAGGCGCCTTCCCGGAAGATATAGCAAACAGCGGAATGCTTTTCACTCATTCAAACGCCCTCCCGCCATTTTACTGTTCGATGCCGGCAGCCGCATGAACAGAGATACCGGCCACAGCTTTCCCGCCGTCTGCCTGCGGATTGTCCTCATCTAAAACCACCTCACTTTCTTGTCCCTGCAAGGACTCAAACTCCAGCTTTGTGTTGATCTCCGTCAGGGCAGCAACCTTTTCGGACAGTTCTTCTTCATAAATAAAGGGCTGGCCCATCTGCTGACGGGCAGCCTCCAACTGCTTTTGAACTTCCTCCAAATCCCGCTGAGTATCAACCAGATAAGACGGGATACGCTCTGCAAGGTTCTCAATGCGGGTAATCGTTCCCTGACCAGAAGAACCAATGTCCGTACTGTACCGGGAGATTCCCCGCAGGATGATTCCCCGCGAAAGTGGGTGAAGGTTAAGCCAGAGCCTGAAGCCACGGTAAGAGCCAATTTCAAACTCAAAGTCATCCTTTGCTTGGTTTTCACTGATCGTGCTGTAAAGCAGGGCAAACGCATCGCCCGCCGCCGGGCGTTCTGTGTACTGCTTCCCTTCCAGCATGATAGAGAACTCTTTGCCCTTGGACTGTTCCAGCAGAGCTATATCCTGACTGATCTGCTCGATTTGGCGCTGGTACTGCTGGATGCGGTTGGGATAGGTCGTGTTCACCTTCCGTTCAAAAGAAAGCTGCTCGTTGCTCCACGCGCCCCGCAGGATTTTCAGCTCTGTCACCCGGTTTTCCAGCTCCATCTTTTGAGCCAGCATAGGATTATCCGTAGCAGCCGCCTTAAACTGCGCGGCGGAAAGCACCGTTTCATCTACATCTTCACAGGATCGGGCGATGCTCCTGCCGGTGAGAATCTGCTTGATATACCGCAATTTTTGTTCCTGAATCTGCCAGAGATAGGCATCAAAGGTGCCCTTTGTCACAAACTGCTTTATCATGACCTCCGGGTTCTCGTTGCCCTGCCGGACCCCGCGCCCATCCCGCTGGGTAATATCGGAGGGCCGCCAGGGACAATCCAGATGATTGATGGCAATTACCTTGTCCTGCACATTCACGCCGGTTCCCAGCTTATTGGTGCTGCCCAGCAGGATGCGGACTTCACCCTTACAGGTGCGTTCAAACAACGCCTGCCGCTGAGCCTCTGTCGCGGCGTCGTGGATAAAGGCGATCTGGGATTCCGGCACACCTTTTTCAATCAGCACCCGCTTAAATTCATCGTACACATTGAAGCGTCCCGCCTTGGGGGTGCCCACATCACAGAAAATGAGCTGGGTGGAGGATGCCTCGGCGGTATCCGCCCAAACCTGATACACCTCGTCAATGCAGATATTCAGCTTGCTTCCTGTGCCGTCCGCCGTGGGAACGATCATGCGGGGGTCAATCGCCATCATGCGGGCCTCGCTGGTCAGCTTCAGCATATTATCTTCTTCCGGCTTTACGCGGCCAGTGCGGATCGCGTCCGCCCGCAGGATAAACTCCGCCATGATCGCTTTTTGTGCAGGGGTAGCCTCTGTGGGAATGATCTGCGCCTTTCCGCCCTGAATGGCTGGCAGGCCGGGAATGTCAAGCATATCTGCCGTTTTGATGTCCGCAACCTCTCTGAGAACGGCCATCAGCTCCGGCAAATTGTAGAACCGCACAAAGCGATCCCGCATCCGGTAGCCGCCGCCCTCCGGTCGCAGCTCAAGTACGGAAGTCCGCTTGGCGAAGTGGGCGATCCATGTGTCAAAGTAGGACCAGCCGAACCGTTCCAGCTCCTGCGGCTGTAAATATCGCTGCATGACAAACAGCTCGGAGATGGAATTGCTTATCATCGTCCCCGTTGCAAACACCACGCCGCGCCCGTTGTTGACCTCCTGCAAATACTGGCATTTCAGAAGCATATCAAAGGCCCGCTGGCTGGATGAGGTGGTGATGCCCGCCACATTCCGCAGCTTTGTGAACACAAAGCAGTTTTTATAAAAATGCGCCTCGTCCACAAACATCATATCCACGCCGAGCTGTTCAAAGGTCAGAAGGTCGTCCTTCTTTTCCTCGGCGGACAGCTTTTCCAATTTTGTTTCCAGGTTCTCACGGAAAATCGCCATCTGCTTGATGCTCCAGTTTTCACCTTTTTCATATTTCATTTCGCTGATTGCGGCCTCAATCTCATTGATCTGCTGTTCCAACTGCATGATCTGCCGCTCTCTGGAGATTGGGATTTTTTCAAACTGACTGTGCGCCAGGATCACCGCGTCATATTCTCCGGTGGCGATTTTGGAAACATAGCGGTTCCGGTTCTTGGGGGTAAAGTCATCCACCGTGGACACCAGCAGATTGGCGTTGGGGAAAAAGCGGTAAAACTCGGTTGCCCACTGCCCCACAAGGGGATTGGGAACCACAAACACCGCCTTGTGGATCGCGCCCAGGTTCTTCATGTACATCCCGGCCGCAATCAGGGCAGCGGTTTTTCCAGCGCCCACCTCATGGGCCGCAAGCCCTGTGCCGGTGTAAATGACACGGGCAACAAAGTCAAGCTGGTGCTTCCGCAGCTTCATCTCGGAGTTCATGCCGGGGATCACCAGATGGCTCCCATCGTATTCACGGGGCCGCACGGTGTTGAAGGTATCGTTATACAGCTTGAGCAGGGCGTCCCGGCGCTCCGGGTCTTTCCATATCCAGGACGCAAATGCTTCCTGAATCTGCTGCTGTTTGGCGCGGGCGATCATGGTTTCCTTTGGATTGATGATATAACGGACTGCCTTATCGCCCCTGTCATTGGTATATTCCTGCCTGTCACGGACGGTCGTGGACTGCATATTCAGGCAGTCCTCCAATATCTCATAGGCATTTTTGCGGCTTGTGCCGAGCGTCTGATTGACCGTCACGGAATCGGATTCGGAGTTTTTATTGCTGATCCGCCAGGTGGTGGTATAGGGGAAATACTCAATATCAATGCGGTGCCGGTTATCCCCTCCATCAATCACCTTGGCATAGCCGCTGGTCTGGAAGGTTTCATACATGAATTGGCGGTAATACTCAACCGGCACCCAGATGGCGCCCAGATTCACCTCAATATCGGCAGGGGTCAGAGGCTCCGGCTGAACCGCCTCCAACGCCTCCACATTCCGGGTAAACAGTTCCGGTTCCTCCGTCGCCTTCTGCCTTGCGTAGAGCAGCTTGTCCCTCACATGGCCGCTCAGATATTCTTCCGCCAGCTCCCAGCCCTCATCCGGGTTCCCATAGTATTTCTGCGGATTGAGATAGATGCGGTCGCCCAGCTCTGCCACCAGTTCGCACGGGGCTTTCCCGGTCAGGAATGACATATAGGAGAGGTCTACCCGCAGCTTGCGGTTCAGGCAGATATGCAGGGCGTCCTTGGCGGTGTCAGCGTGATTGACCTCCCGGAATGGCCGGATGGTCGCCTTATGGAAGATGGCCGACTTGTCCCATCCGCTCTTATCCTTCCGTTCGTCCTCAATGGAGCGCAGCAGGGGGAATTGATCGTCATCGGAAAAGGCGAGGATATTACCCTTGCTGTTGATTGCTCCATACTTGGCGGTGAAGCGGTCATAGACCTGATTGAGTTTATCCTGCGCTTTGCGGAGATCCAGGGGGTCATACTCATGGGACTGGATGCTGATGACCTCCAGCAGCGCGGTACGGATTTCACACAGGCCCTTGATGCGGGCTGCCTTCATGCCGGTGTAGGGCTGTGGGATCAGCTTGTTCTTCTCGCAGTAGTAGATTTCGCCGTCCTTTACCACAAAGGTGAAATTCCGGGTCCCTTCGGGGGCGTCCTCATAATCGACCGGCTGTTCCTCCTCCGCTTCTTCTATCGGTTCCACATCCGGCTCCGCACTGAAACGGGCGTACAGGCTTTCCACCGCGTCGGAGAGGTGTTCATACAGGTCGAAACCCTCCGGCGCGATACAGGCCGTGCCATCCTCGCTGCCGTACATATTCCGGCTGCTCTCCATCTTGCCCATGAGCATTTCCGGGTGATCCATGAAATAGCGGTTGTAGGAAATCCATTTTCCCCGTTCCATGTCTGTCTGTATCCACGATGGGGTGTTTGTCCGGTCAAGCTGCATGGGGACCGCCCGCTTTTTCAAAAAGACAATATCCGCAGTCACTTCGGTTCCCGCCAGCATTTTGAACGCCGTATTGGGCAGGCGGATGGCGCCAATGAACTCTGCCCGCCGTGCGATATATTCCCGCAGGCTCTCGTCCTTCCGGTCCAGTATGCCCTTGCTGGTGATAAAGGCGATGATGCCGCCCGGCTTGGCAAGGTCCAGAGACTTAATGAAAAAGTAGTCGTGGATATAGGGGTTCAGCTCATTGTAGCGGCGGTCATAGATTTTGACGCTGTTGAAGGGGATGTTGCCCAGGATCACATCAAAGCTGTTATCCTCAAACTTGACAGCCTCATAGCCCATAACGGAAATATCCGCTTCTGGGTAAAGCTGCTTTGCGATACGCCCGGTGATAGAGTCCAACTCCACACCGTACAGCTTGCTTCCCTGATACTGCTCCGGCAGCACGGAATAGAAATTGCCGGTTCCCATGCCAGGGTCAAGAATCCTGCGATCGGAGCCGCCCTCAAACCCGAACCGTTCCAAAGCGCGGTACATATAGCGGATCAGTTCCGGCTCGGTGTAGTAGGCGGTAATGGTGGAGCGCATGGCCGCCTTATATTCTTCATCGGTCAACAGGGCCTTTAGCTCCTGATATTCGCTTTCCCATCCGGCCGCTTTATCGGAAAAAGCGTTGGCAAGGCCGCCCCAGCCCACATAGCGGGCAAGGGTGATCTGTTCCTCCGGGGTGGCTGTCCGCTGTTCCGCCTCGATCTGCTTCAAGGTCTTGATCGCCAGGATGTTGTTTTTATATTTGGTCTTGGCGCCTCCGGGATAGAGGTCATAGTCCGTGGAAAAGCGGAAGTTGCGGGGGATGAACGGTTCCGGCCGGGGATTGGCTGGCGGTTCAGGGGCCGCCTTTTCCTCCGGTTGTGTGGGCGGCACACCCTCCATGCGGACAAAGGCCCGCACAGGCCGAAGCTCGTCCAGTTCCTTTTCCAGCCGGTATTGAATGTCCTCCAAATCATCCATATCAGCGGCTTCTGCTGGGGAGAGGATGCCGCCGCCCTCCATCCGCTGCACATAGCCGTCGTACAGGCGAGTAATGTCCTCCAGATCAGTCTTGGCCTTTTGATATTCCGGGTTGGGTTGTTCGTCCACCACCGCCCGGTAGAGGGCGGAACCGTCCTCCGTCAGATAGCCCCACTCGATTTCTTCATCGGGATACTGTCCTTGCAGATAACGGAGCATTTGAGCGGCGATCCCCTGACGGCGGTAATCCTCCAGCACCTCGATCATGCTGATATAGGGCCGTTCCTCGAAAATGCTGTACCGCAGGGTGCCCACTGTCAGTTCCCCACGGACGGCCTGCATGAGCATATCAATCTGACCGCTGTGGGCACCCAGCGCCTCATCCAGTATCCGGGTTTCCTCCGGCGGTTCTGCGCTGGATTCCGCCGCAGGCTCCGGGACTGACATACGGCGGGCATATTCGTCGATTTCTTCTGTGGAAAGCCATTCGGGTTTTTCCGGCAGTTCATCGTACAATTCCCGCATTTTGGCGATCTGTGCCTCCACGCTGCCCGCCCACAAATGCTTTTCCGCCCGCTGTCCCACCCCCAGAAAATACTCGCAGTCTGTACGCAGACGGTCTAACAGGCGGTATTGGCCGCTGAAAGGCTGTGCCTCATCCTGCGGTTCCGGCTCACTGACGGCAGAGGCATCCAGATAGCGCCCCTCATCCACCAGGCGTTGGATGATACCGGCAGCCTGCGGCCAGGACAGCTTGGTTTCATGTGGTCCTCCTTGTGTATCTTCCCATTCGATTGTGATACCGTCACCATTGAATAGAGAGTATTTCACACCCAGTTCCTCACTGGAAAAGCCCTCATATCCATATAACTGTTTTAGGAAAGTAACAAAGGCCGAACCTGTGGGGTGAGTCAGGGCAAAGTGATAAATCTGCTCTTTTTTACCTTCGGTGAGCGGACCTTTCTGCAAGACGCGCTCAATCAGCAGCTCTTCCGTGCTTCTTTCAGGCGGCGAGGCCAGCAGGGAAAGCTGCTCCGGTTCTTCGGCTTCTGCGGCTTGGGCTGATTCGGAGGCTGGCCGCAGCTCCACATCCACTTCCTCATCATTGACCAGCATGGTGGCGCGTACCGGCTCATAGCCCTGACTGGCGATGTTGTTCAGCCAGGTGGCAAAGAACTGACCGAACCCGGCAATCTTCTTTTCCTGTGCCGGGTCTGTGGGATCAGCCTCTTGATATACGCCGATGCCGCTGTTTTCATAGCTGAACGCCCGCAGGGTTCCAGCCTCCGTGTCAATTTGGAAGTCCATATAGGGATCATACATCCGGTCGCCATTCTGCGTGTAGTAATGCTCCATGCAGTAGTGATCGCCGTATTTGTGGTGAATCACCAGGGGGTCATAGGCGTCCCCAGCCTCCAAATGCAGGGATTCATACTGGCCGGACACGATTTCCGGGAACAGCTTTTGAAAACGCCGGAAGTTCTTGTGGGCGGTGGTATTCCCTCTGGACTCATGCGGGGATGGAGATTCTTCCGCTGGTGGAATCAGATTGACTTGATCTCCCGCCACGATGACCTGTTGCCCGCCAGCAACCGGCTCTGGCACAAAGGAGTCTATTTCATCTGCCTTTGGGATTCCCTTGATTTCTGTAAATACCGCTTGCGGACGAACGGGTTCTTCTGCCGTTTCACCTGCTTCATAAGCCACAGCACCCAGAACATAGTCATAGTCGGCCTGCCCGATCTCCCTTTGTGGGGCGCCGCCCATTTCTTCTACTTCAGCCGGGATATTGTAGTCCCCAATGGGGTCAGGTTCTTCCTCCGCAGTTATATCCGGGTAAACGCTCGTTTCGATCAGGGCGTCCAGCAGATTGGCAAGGCTGGGCCAGGGGAAGTAGGTGTAGCCATCGTCAAAACAAAAGGAAATGCCGTCCTCTCCACGGAGCTTCGTGCGGTACAGCACCTCGCCCTGAAACTCCCGGTCGCCATAGGCGGTGAACAAACCGCAGATCTCCCGGCCTTTTTCCGTCCAGTTGTAGTCTGTCACGCCGTCTGCCAACACCGCCCGCACCGCCTGATGGAGTTCAGCGGGATAGAGGTCGGTGCTGGTCAGGATATGCTCATAGTGGCGGCGGACTTCTTCATCGGAAAAGCGATGTTCAGCCATTGCGGACGCAGAAAAAGAGCCGTCCTGTGCGGGCGGCTCTCCTTCATGCTCCGCGCCTTGCGGAGCCTCGGTATGCGGTTGTTCTTCGGTCAGCGGGGGATCAGCACGATGGTCTGGAGTACCGTTTCCTCCGCCATCAGCTTCAGGTCGTTCAGGTGGCGTGTCCGCTCCAGAATGTCCTCGGTCTGCGGCATCGGCTCCTGCTGAAGCATCTGCTGGGTCAGGGCCTCGATCTTCTCCGTGGCCTCGTCCTGTACCCGGTGCATGACCTCCATCAGACTGCCATCCATTTTCAAAATCGTATATCGCTCTGGCTGGTTGTCCTTGAGATATTCCAGCGCCATCCGCCCGTACCGGCCCAGGGGCCTGTCTGCCTCGCTGCTGTTGGAGATTTGTAGGTCGGGGAGAAGCATCCCCTCCTGTTCTTTGTAATTCAGATTGATGTTCGGCTTGCTCATGCTGCACCTTCCTTTCCCGATTGATGATCCTGATGTTCCGCTCCATCTCCAAAAGCACCGCTTTTGAAATGGATGTGACTGCCATACCCAGATGGGCAACCAGTGGAACCGTATTAAAATGGCTGACTGTCGCCATCCCATCGCCCATGCGAATCGCCTCATCTGGCAAGTGACACTTTTTGCCGATAAAATAGGAAACGCTGTCGCTCAAAAGCTGGATATACTGTGCTTCAAAGCCGCCAGCCGGTATTTCCTCAAACAGATGGTTTTTTGTTTCCTGCCGAAGCCCCTGTAAATA
This sequence comes from Intestinimonas sp., assembly GCF_026169115.1. GTDB lineage: Bacteria > Bacillota > Clostridia > Oscillospirales > Oscillospiraceae > Intestinimonas. The sequence continues at coordinate 50,754 of NZ_JAPFEA010000054.1, forward strand.
ATGCTCGTAGTTGTCATTGACGGCCTCACGCGCCAGGGCGTACAAGAGGTCTGGGAACGGCTGTGCCTGAAACCCATGTGAGAAAGTAAGCCGTTCCCCCAGAGCCTTTTGCATCTCATCGGAAAGCTGCCAGTTGGTGGGATGAATCTCCTTGCCCATAGTTTGACTTATATCAAAGAGATAGTCAAGCGTAAGGCGGGCGTTGCTGTAAACGCAGACGGCAATCCCTTTTGGACGGGAGATCAGGTTTCTGCCTACGCCAGCCCACTGTTTTTTGGTGGCAAGGATGGTCACATCCTCGTCCTGTGCGTAGACCAGCAGAATATTGTCAAAGCTCTGCTTGTGGAACCGGGACGCAAAGGCCAGGTAATCCCGCCAGTTCCGTTCGCTGCGGACGATATAGGGGGCCATGACCTCATAGATCGTCCGCAGGCGTTCATCGTTTCTCAATAGGCTCCTCCTTCCTGTGATGGATTTTCAGTTTAGACGGCTGCGGCCTCTTTCTGGGCAAAGTAGAGGGCAAGGGCCTCGTCTACGATGCTGTCAAATTCCTTTTGGGTGATGCTGGCAGTAAAGTATTTCTTGTAAATCGCCGGTTTGACTTTGAACGCCGCAGCCGTAGATTTCTTGGGCTTCCGATTAAACTCGCCGGAGAGGATTTGTTCCGCCCGTTCCGGGGTCAGCTTGCCGGTGTATTCCCGCAGCAGGACAGCTTTGCCCTCGTTGACCTTATACTCGCTTTCCGACAAAACGGCCTCCACCATCTGCTGTTCCTCTTGTTCCAGATAGGAGAGCTGAACTGCCGCCGCAATCGTAAATTCTCCATCGTCGATCCTGATTTTCAAGGCAACAGACAATTCATTGATGCGGAGATAGGTGGCAACAGAACGCCCCGTAAGGTTATACTGTGCGCCCAAAGCATCCCTGCTTTTTATCCTGTGGAAGTCACTTCCACCAGTCCCGTTTTTCCTGATTTCATCAGGGTTTTCCAGCCTTTTCAGTTCCTCGATAATATCGTTCCTGCGCCCCTGACAAATCATCTTGGAGTAGCGCAGGGCCAGCACCGCCGCCTTTTCAGAGGGCAGCATTTCGGAGAAGGAGCGTTGCAGGACATTGGTTTCAATAACATAGATCCAGGCGTCGTGATCGGAAAGGTTCTCCTTGACGATACAGGGGAGTTCCCGGTGTGCGAGAGAGGCGGCGTTCTGCCGGTTGTGACCGGCCAGCATTTCATATTCAAACCCATTCTCGTCCGGTTCGATCTTTCGGACAATGGCAGGAACCAAAACACCATTCTCTGAAATGCTCTCCACCAGGTCATTGAGCCGGTCGCCCTCATACAGCCGAAAGGGATGCCCCCGAAACCCCCGGATGATTTGTGGAGAAAGCATCTGGATGCCATTATCCGCAGTCTGGGCGGGCCTGTCCTCCGTTGCCGCCGTGTTCTCCACCTCCCGTGCAACGCCCAGAAGGTCATCCAGAGAACGGATGCGGGGATTGATGTTAGGCATACGCAAGCACCTCCTTCGCCAGATTCATATAAGCTGCGGCTGCGGGGCTTTTGGCGTCCAGTTCCATCACGCTGAGGCCCTTGCTGTTGGCGGTTCCCACCTGAACAGTAGCAGGAATCTGGCTTTCAAAAATGGGGAGATGGCTGAACACGGAACGCACCTGTTCGCTGGTCTGGCGGTACAGGGTTGTCCGCTTACTGCATTTCGTGAACAGGATGCCAATGATCTCCACCTTGGGGTTCAGTTTTTGCTTGATTTTGGAGATCGTTTCCGTCAGTTCCTTCAAGCCCACCAGAGCGAACAGCTCCGGGTCGATGGGGATGATGATCTCATCCGCCGCAGTAAAGGCGTTGATGGTGAGAGAGCCGAGGGACGGGCCAGTGTCCACCAGAATGTAGTCATAATCCGCCCGGAGGGGTGCCAGCAGTTTGGCAAGGCACTCGTCCTTTCGTTCAATCAGTAGATTCACTTCTGCCACGGTCAGCGTCTTTTTGGATGGGAGCAGATCCACCTTGCCTATGTTCAGGATGTAGCTGCCCTTTTCCGGCAGGGCTTCATCCATGACTAATTTCATCATCAGGCTGGCCGTCGTTTCCTGCAAAGCGGCTGGCACCACGCCGAAACTGATCGTCAGATTGGTTTGGGGGTCGAAGTCCACCGCCAATACCTTTTTACCAAGCTCCGCCAGGGAGTAGGCCAGATTCCGGGTGCTGCTGGTCTTTGCCACGCCCCCTTTCTGGTTTGCCATCACGATAATCTTACACACGGGTTCTCAACCTCCTGCTTTCAGTGGATTTACGCTGTTTCAGCGCATAAAAAACTTGGACTAAACTCGCACTCCGTTATTGGAGTTCTGACTTTAGTCCAAGTATAGCTGTATCATCCACATACTCCCCTACCACCGTCCAGCCCCGGTCGGCGGCATAGGCCCGCAGCAGCGCCCGCTGGCCGCCGATGCTGACGCTCTCCCCCGCCCCGTCGTCCCGGGACAGCCGCAGGTAGAGGGCCGCCCGGAGGCTCACCGCCCCGCCCGGTACCGCCGCCCTACCGCCTCCGCCAGCGCCTCCAGCGCCTTCTCCCGGCCGCGCCCCCGTACCGTGAGCCGGTACCGCTCCGTCTTCTGCCTTCCCAATTCCGGTCACCTCCTCCCCTACTCTATGTCTCCCCCCGCCGCCGATTGACTTTTTCCTCCCGGTGATAGTATAATAAAGGAAAGCAACGACTTGGAGGGACATACAGCAATGAGCGACACAAACGACAAGATCCGCATCGTACAGGAGACCGTGGCCGGCAAGGAGATCACCTTTGCGCACGTCATCGGCGGTCCCGCCCCCATCATCTATCAGAAGCTGGGCCTCAACCCCTCCATCGACTATGGCTCCGCCGCCATTGGCATCATGAACCTCACCCCGCCGGAGTCCGCCGTCATCGCCGCCGACATCGCCGTCAAGAGCGGCGACGTCTACCTGGGCTTTGCTGACCGCTTCACCGGCACCGTCATCATCACCGGCGAGCTGGCCGACGTCACCACCGCCCTCACCGAGATCGTGGACTACTTCCGGGACACCCTGGGCTATGTGGTCTGCAAGATCACCAAACGCTGAGGCCGCGCCATGGGCAGCCGTATGACCAGGGAGGAGTTCTTGGAAAAGGTCTTCTCCCGCAGCTTCGAGGAGCTCAAGGGCAGCGACCTGCGCCTGGTGCGGGTCAAGGTGGTGGGCCGGGAGGTCTCCCTGGCCCAGCTCATCGGCGTCTCTGACCGGCGCATCTATGAAAACCTGGGCCTCCACATCGGCACCCACCTGGGGGAGGACCACACCGGGGAGTCCATCGGCCTACTCCACATCACCCCCTGGGAGGCCACGGTAGCCGCCGCCGACATCGCCATGAAAAGCGCCCATGTGGAGCTGGGCTTTCTGGACCGATTCAGCGGCGCGGTCATCCTGCTGGGTGACCGGGAGGAGGTCAAGACCGCTCTGGAGGCGGTGCTGGACTTCTTCCGCACCCTGCCCTTCTCCGTGTGCCAGCTCACCGAGCGTTAGGAGGTCCCACCATGAAAAAGCTCTTCCTCATGGGGCGCAGCGAGGCCGGAAAGACCTCCCTCACCCAGATCCTCAACGGCGAGGAGCTCCACTACCATAAAACGCAGTACACCAACACCGGCGCCGACATCATCGACTCCCCCGGCGAGTACTCCGAGACCAAGCGGTGCGGCCTGGGGCTGGCCTGCTTCTCCTTCGAGGCCGATGTGCTGGCCCTCCTCATCGCCGCCGACGAGCCCTTCAGCGTCTTCGAGGCCAACTGCCAGTGCTTCACCAACCGTCCCCTCATCGGCATCATCACCAAGATCGACTCCCCCTTCGCCAACGTGCCCATGGTGCGCAGCTGGATGGTCAATTCCGGCTGCGAGCGGATCTTTGAGGTGAGCAACCTGACCCGGGCCGGCATCGCCGAGCTGCTGGACTATTTGAAGGACGATCCCGTCCCCCTGACCATGGAGGAGGCCAAGGAGCGCCAGCGCCGGGGCATCCCCGAATGGCACGCTCCCGCCGAGTGGGAGCGGGAGAAGAACGCCCTCCGCAGGGCTTGACAGCCCCCCATCGTTTTGGTAAAATAGCCAAGATTCAGTCGGCCAAAAGGCCGTCTTAGGGCCCAGAAGGGCCCCTTCCCCTGCACACAGCTCTCCTTTTTGTTCGGAATGTCCCACCGCGCGGCGAGAACGCCGCGCTGCGGCCAGAAGGCACGCCAGCTTTGGCGTGCCCTTTTTTTGTATTTGATCGAGGAGGATCCCCCTATGACTCTGGCTGAATACTTCCATGACCACCCAAAAGCCGCCCTGGCCTTCTCCGGCGGGGTGGATTCCGCCTACCTGCTGTGGGCGGGTCGGCACTATGGCTGCGACCTCACCGCCTACTATGTCCGCACCGCCTTCCAGCCGGAATTTGAATTCCGGGACGCCCAGCGGCTCGCCGAAGAGGTGGGCGTCCCCATGGTGGTGGTGGAGACCGACGTGCTGTCGGTCCCCGGCGCCGCCGCCAACGGTCCTGACCGCTGCTACCACTGCAAAAGGGCTCTCTTTACCCAGCTCTGGAAGGCCGCCCGCTCTGACGGCCACACCCTCCTGCTGGACGGCACCAACGCCTCCGACGACGCCGGTGACCGCCCCGGCATGCGGGCCCTCCGGGAGCTGGCGGTAGAGTCCCCCCTGCGGCTGTGCGGGCTCACCAAGTCTGACATCCGGGTTGCCTCCAAGGCGGCGGGGCTCTTTACCTGGGACAAGCCGGCCTACGCCTGTCTGGCCACCCGGATCCCCACCGGCCAGGCCATCACCCGGGCGGACCTGACACGGGTGGAGGGGGCGGAGGACGCCCTCTTTGCCCTGGGCTTCACCGATTTTCGGGTGCGGCTGCTGGGAGACGGGGCCCGCATCCAGCTCCCAGGCGACCAGTGGGACCGGGCCGCCGCCCGGCGCGCGGAGCTCCTGGCCGCTCTGAAGCCCTGGTTTACAGCGGTGACCCTGGACCTGGAAACACGTTGAAGGAGGCGCGGATATGGACAACAAGCACGAGATCCTGGCCCTGTTACGGGCCGTAGCGGCAGGTGAGACGGCTCCGGAGGACGCCCTTCTGGAGCTGAAAACGGAGCCCTTTGCCGACCTGGGCTACGCCAAGGTAGACTTTCACCGCGGGGTCCGGCAGGGCGCCGCCGAAGTCATCTACGGCGCCTCCAAAACGGCGGAGCAGATCCTGGGCATCGTCCGGGCCATGGGAGAGCGGGGCTGCCGCAACATCCTCATCACCCGGATGGACCAGGAAAAGGCGGACGCGCTCACCAGCGCCGGGGTGGCCCTGGACTACCATGCCGACGCCCGGCTGGGCATCGCCCTCCCCGGCCCCCGGCCCGCTCTGGGCTCCATCGTGGTGTGCACCGGCGGCACCAGCGACCAGCCGGTGGCCGAGGAGGCCGCCCTCACCGCCGAGGCCATGGGCAACCAGGTCACCCGGCTTTACGACGTAGGGGTGGCCGGGCTCCACCGGCTGCTCTCCAATCTGGGGCCTCTCATGTCCGCCCGATGCGTCATCGCCGTGGCCGGCATGGAGGGAGCCCTGGCCTCTGTGGTGGGGGGACTGGTGGACTGCCCCGTAGTGGCCGTCCCCACCAGCGTGGGCTACGGCGCCAGCTTTGGCGGTCTCTCCGCTCTGCTGGCCATGCTCAACTCCTGCGCCTCCGGGTGCAGCGTGGTCAACATCGACAACGGCTTCGGTGCCGGTTACCTGGCCAGCATGATCAATCAAATGGAAGGACTGGAGGAGAAATAACGTGAAAACGCTTTATATCGAGTGCGCCATGGGGTGCGCCGGCGATATGCTCACCGCCGCCCTCTACGAGCTCTTGACCGAGGAACAAAAGGCCCAATTTCTGGCGAAGATGAACCGTCTGGGACTGCCCGGCGTCCGGGTGACGGCGGAGCCGGCGGTGACCTGCGGCATCGCAGGTACCCACATGGCGGTGACCGTCCACGGTCAGGAGGAGGAGACCCACGACCATGGGCACACAGCCCCCCATGCCCATGGACACGATCACATCCATGACCATGACCACCATCATGACCATGAGCACGATCATGAACATGACCACGA
>NZ_JAPFEA010000125.1 GCF_026169115.1 Intestinimonas sp.
AGCCCTTCTTGCTCCGGTTGGCCGCCGCCCGTGCCGCCTTCTGGAAGGTGATGGTCAGGCTGGGCAGACCAATACTCGTTGCCATAAGATCACTCCTTCGTCGAAATGTTGAGTGCATAGTGTTCCATGAGGGGCACGTCGCCGGGCGGGTTGCCCGGCTCGGTGTAGGCAGGCCGCCCGTCCATCCAGGAGGCGGAGAAGGTCACATAGGCCTCCCCCGGCCCCGGAGAGGGTGCTCCAACAGTTAGGATCACGCTCCGGTCCCCCACCTGGATGGCCGGTCCGCCGAAGGCGCCCAGGACGGCCAACTGGTCACGCCGCAGCTGCTCTGTGCTCTCTGCTGAGTAGGTGTCGGTGGCGGCACAGAGGGTCAGTTCTGCTTCAAAAGTCCACTGGACCAGAAAGGGGTTTGCATCCTCATAGCTGGCGTTGGTCACATAGAGAAAGCTGGACGGGCGCTTGTGGTCAGCCGGGCAGAAGTCCCGGTAGAGCATCCGCTCCGGCCACAGCTTGGCGATCCGCGCCGCTATGGCCTCCATCAGGTCCTGATAGGTCAAAGCCGTCCCTCCAATCCGTCTGTGATGAGCGTCATCAGAGCATCCACATCCTCCTGGTTCATGCCGGCCAGTTGCCGGCGTACCGCGTCATAGCTCCACCGCCCCGGCACTGCCGCCGCCTTGACCCTGGAGCGATATCCCTTCCCGCCCTGGTGCTTACGGATCTTGTGCCCGCCCTCAAAGGCGTTGGTGATATAACCAACCGCATACCGCTTACCGCTCTTTGTGGTCTGGTATTCATTGGCCTTGGGGCGGACGGCCACGTAACCGCCCCTGTCGCCCATATGGGAGACCTGCCACCCGGCCACCTTCCCGGTACCGCCGATCTCGCTGCGCGCCTGCTGGAGAAGCTTGGCTCCCATCGCTGCCAGCGCAGACCGTTTCTCCTTGGGAAATCGCTGTACCAGTGCGTCCCAGCTCTCGACCAGGCGGTCCAGGCCGGTGGTATCCACAGTGTCCGGCATCAGACATCCCCCCTCCAGACGATCTCATACTCGTTTTTCCAGGCGTCCAGCACATGACAGACAGTTACATGATACTTGCCCTTGGCCGGCCCCTCCTGAACTGTTACCAGGTCCCCGGCCTTCAGGGTGATGGGCTTGGAAGTCACCAGCACATAGCTGGTCTCGTTCTCCGCGTGGGTCTCCTCCCGCTCATACCTGGCATATTTCTCCGTCAACACGCCGGGGAAGGTCATGCGCATGGTCTCCGCCGTTATTGGCCGTGCATTCTCTCCCACTGTGTCCTCCGTCCGGGTGGCGGTACAGGATACCGGCTCCACCACCGCCGCGTCCACGTCCAGGTGCCCCCTCCCCCGCTCCGTGATGGCGGTGAGAAAGAGGTGTTGGTCTCCCAGCCGCAGGGCGTTGTGGAGGGTGAGGGACTGCCGCCGCAGGACCACTGCGGCGTCCCGGGCCCCCACTCCCACCTTGGAAAAGAGGTTGGTCCCAGGCCGGAAGGTGATATTGGCCCAGGCCCGGCGGACCCGCTCCCAGGTCCAGACGCCGGGTCCGGTCTCCCGCAGGGCCAGCACCTGGACGGGCTTGTCCAGCTTCCCGGCGTCGATGTGATCCGCCACGGTCTACCCCTCCCTTCTCTCCGGCTCGGTCAGCTTCAGCTGGTTGATGAGACGCCGGAAGGAGGGGTTGTCCGCCACAATGGTGCCCGTGATGGTCACGTCCCGCCGGTCAAAGCCGTCCAGCACCATGAAGTTGACGCACAGGTCGTACTGGGCACACCTGGGGGTACCGGAGGCGGGCGGAGAGATCCCCGCCCCCTCCATATACCCCACCGCCGCGTCATAGAGCCCCTCCAGGGTGGCCATCTCCTCCTCGGTAGGCTCCACGATCCGGCAATAGGCCAGCAGCCTGGCCCGCCGCTCCTCAGTCAGGGCCATGGGCTCAGCCGTTGGCGGGCATGGTGGCCACCACAAAGCCCTTGTCCACGATGAGGTTACCGCCCACCATGGCGTCACCCAGGATGGTGAGCATCCGCTCCACCGCCTTCACAGACTCATCCACCCGGACGGTGTAGGAGCCGAATAGGCCCAGCTCGTAGTTCATGGGGTCGCCGTACACCATGGTCTGGATGGCAGACTCTCCCTTGGTAGAAGTGGAAAGGGCAGTGAGTTTGGAGGAGATGGAATAGGGCACGATGGTGCCGCCCTCCCGGATGGTGCCGGTGTTGGGATTGGCGGCGTCGGGCACAATGTCAAAGAGCCGCCGCTTCTCGTTGGTGCCCCGCAGCTTGCCCAGGGCCAGCAGGTCTTTCTTGTTGAGGTAGAGCCGGCAGTTGCCGCCCAGCTCCTCGTCACCGCCGTAGGCGAACATCAGCTCGGTGAGGAGATCAGGCCCCACCTCCTCCACGTCCAGGGTGGCGTAGATGGTGCTGCCTGCCATGTTCTTGGCGGTCTTGATGCCGAACATGTCATTGGTGGACTGGCCGTCGCCGTTGAAGATCATCCCCACTGTGTCCCGGCGCATGGCCTTCATGGCCATGCCAAAGACCTTGGCGTAGTAGTTGGCGGGGGTGAGCCGTGAGATGTTCCGGTCCACATAGCTGGTGGTGGTGAGCTCATAGGGGGAGATCTTTGCCACGCCGAAGGTGGGGTCGGCGGAGGGCGTGCGGGAGGTTCCGGCGGCGGTGGATACCTTGGCCCCCTTGGCGTCGGGCTCGGAGATCACGTAGGGCTCCAGGTAAGCGGACATGCCGGTGAGGTCCTGGACATAGACCTGGTCAATGATAGCGCCCACGCCGTAGCCCAGGGCGTCCCGGATATCGGTACCGGCGCCGGTGGGCTGGGCCAGGGTGCCGGTGGCCAGGGTCACGGACTTCTCGGTATGATTGGGCACAAAGAGGGCCTTGGCCACCTCCAGGGGAGAGAAGGTCACCTCGTGACCCTTCATGAGCGCATTGCCCCGCTCCTCCGCCTTGTCCTTCTCCTCGGCGGGGTCGGCGGCCTTCTCCAGGAACTTCCGGTCCTGCTCCCGGACCAGGTCCTCCACGTCCTTGATCTCCTCGTTCATCTTGGTCACCTTGGCCATCTCGGCGCGGTACTCCTCCCGCTTGCCCTCCTTCAGCAGGGTTTCGGCCCCCTCCAGCAGGGCGGTGCGCTGGGTCTTCAGATCGATCAGCTTGCGTCTCATTGTGTTCCCTCCATTAAAATCTGTTTTTCTCCAGCTCCAGCAGGGCCTCGTCCAGCCACTCCTGGCTATCTTCACCGGGCGCTCCGCCCGAAGGGTCACCTTCCGGGCCATCCGGCCCGCCGTAGCGCTTGACCACGCCGGCCGCTGGCTGGGCCGGCACCGGCAGCATAGACACCTCGTAGGCGTCGGCGGCGCCGTCCAGCTCGATGTAGCAGAGCTTGCCGTCGTACTCACAGCCCTTGACGTGCTCGCACCAGGCGGTGGCCCGGTCCGTGCCGCAGATGGAGCAGACGGCCCGCTCCCCCGCTACCCCCACGCTGCACTCCCGCAGCAGGCCCGTCTCAATGGCGGCAATGGTGTCGCCATTGCCCTGGAGCCGGGGCATGTAGCACCGCAGGACCAGCTGCTGACCGCCCTCCACACCAGGCATCTCCTCCACCCCGGCGGCGTACACCCGGGCGGTCTGGCTGCCAGCGCTCCACTTGTGGTCCAGCAGCACCGGACGGCCCACAAAGAGCTCGGCCAGGGCCTCCAGTGTGCGCTCGGTGAACCGCTCCAGGTCCCGATCCACCTGGTTGTTGCACGCCGCCAGGCGGAAGGTGTAGACCTCCTCTGCCGCCAGTGGACGCAGGGCCTGGGCGCTGATGAGGGCCAGGTCCTCCCCGGTGGCCTCGGCCTTCAGGAGCCGGGCCGCCTTCATGATCTGTTCCATTCACTCCTCCTTCCTTCCCTGAGCCGCGCGGATGCGGCTCAGCTCCGGCCAGTCCTCCAGGGGCACATAGTTGAGGGATGCCTTCCGGGCGTCCCCGCCGGGCACGTCGGGCCGGTCCTCCAGCTCCTCGATGTCGTTAACGGAGAACACGCCGATCTCATTCATGGCCTTGTACCAGTCCTTCCGGGC
>NZ_JAPFEA010000057.1 GCF_026169115.1 Intestinimonas sp.
GCCTGATGCAGTACCAAAAATCCTATAACGCCGCCTGCCGTTTGATGACGACGATGGATGCGATGATCGACAAGCTGATCAACGGAACGGGGCTCATAACTTGATAAAGGAGGTCGCAACATGATCCGTTCTACAACAAATGGTGTGCTGAAGAGTTATCGGTATAACCTGCAGCGTTCCAATTATACCTTGAACAAGGCCAGGAATACGGTCCTGACCGGGCGTAATTTCAATTCCTTCGCGGAGGCTCCGGCTACGGCGGCGCGGTGCTTCCAGATGCGGCGCTCCTTCCAGAAGGTCAACACGCAGTACTCTGTCGGCGAGTCGGTGGTGCGCAAGTATGAGCAGGCGTGGAGCACCCTGGAAGGCGTGGGCCAGGACGTCAAGAACCGCATATCCGATTCGGCCTATGCGGATATCATCCAGAGTCTCAACGACCCCACTGCCTCCGGACGAAATGCCCTGGGACAGTCCATGACAGCACTGGCCAAGGGGATCGCCCAGAAGATGAACTGCCGCTACGGCGATAATTTTGTGTTTGCCGGCGCAGACGGGCTGAATGTGCCCTTCAGCTGGGACGATCAGGGCAATCTCTGCTACCGGGGCGTTGTGGTGGACGCAAAGCAGGGTACAGACGACCTGGAGAAGCTCGAATATATGGCCGGCGAGACAAAGTACGCGGACATCGGGCTCGGCATGCAGGAGGATGAGAACGGCGAGGTCATCAGCGGCAGCGTCTTTAATGTGGCGCTGCAGGGGATCAATTTCCTGGGCTACGGCGTGGACGCGGATGGAGACCCCAAAAATGTTGTGTCCATCATCTCAAAGATGGGCCAGATCCTGGAACGCTGCGACCCGGACTCCGGCGCCTTTGCAAGCGAGCAGGACCGCAAGGATCTTGAGCGTTTGGCAAAAAAGTTTGAAGAATCTTCCTCCAAGCTCTCCGATAAGTTTACGGAGCTGGACACGCAGGCCGCCTTCCTCAAGAGCAATCAGAAGCAGCTGGAGGGTACGGCCTACACCCTGCAGGAGCAGTTTTTGGGCATTGAGGATGTAGATCCTGCCGAGGCGATCTCCTCCTTCGTCTGGGCACAGTATTGCTACAATACCGCGCTGAAGGTGGGCAACAGCATTCTCTCACAAAGTCTGATGGATTATTTGAATTCCTGATACAGCGATCACATGTGCGAAAACTGAAAGGAGCTGAATGAGTATCTATGACTCCGCTGATTGAAATTAAGAGCGTACCCATTGAGATCGAGATGAAGGTGTCCCACGCGAAGCTGGAATATACCCGTGGAACGGCGGATCTGGAGATCTCACGCAGTGATGGGGGCTTGAGCATCAAGAGCAGCCCCATCCGCTTGAACATTGACACGTTCGAGGCCCGCAATTCTGTTGTTCCCACCACGGCTCGTTCCATCCAGGAGGGAGCGGAAAAGGGGAAGCAGGCCGCCTACCAGGCAACGGCTACCTACGCTCAGCAGGGGCAGCTTCTGCTCAAAGCGCAGATCGGGCAGGAAATGGTCACCCAGTTTGCAGCCGATGCGATGGCGCGGGATGTGAAAACGAATGTCGGGATCCGCTTTATCCCGACGGTTCCTGCGGAGATCGGCTGGGACCCTGGTGAGCTGAACATCCGCTTTGAAATGGACAAGATGAATTTTGACTGGCGTCTCAATCGGACGCAGTTTGAATTTGTCCCCGGTGATATTGAGATCTCGGTGACCCAGTATCCGGATGTGGTAATCAAGTATATCGGCGGGCCGCTCTATGTACCGCCCTCCGCGGACCCCAATTATGAGCCGGTCGCTGTGAAGGCGTGAGATGAGGAGGGACTCTGATTGAAGCTCCGGACAAAGTATTTTGGTGAGATCGAATACGAGTCCTCTGAGCACATTCGGTTTCCGGCGGGGCTGTTCGGCTTTGAAGAGGAGACCGATTTCCTCCTGCTGCCCTTCGAGGGCGGTGAGAATCGGATGCTGTGCTTGCAGAGTATGAAGACCCCGTGCTTGGCCTATACGTTGCTGGACCCGTTTTATCTTTGTCCCCAGTACACACCGGTGCTGCAAAAATCGGAACTGCGGATGTTTGAGGTGGACAGTGTGGAGGCGCTTTGCTTTTACGTGCTGTGTGCGGTGAAAGAGCCAGTTTCCTCCAGCACGGTCAATTTGAAGTGTCCCATTGTTATCAATCCAACGACCAGTGTGGCTCGTCAGATCATTATGGAAACGGATTCCTATACAATGCGGCAGTCCTTGGATACGATTCATCTGGACGAGGGGGAATCGAAATGCTGATTTTGCAGCGCAAAGCGGGGGAATCTCTGCTGATCGGTGACAATGTCTCCATTTCGATCGTGTCAGTCAAGAAGGGACAGGTCCGTCTCGCCATATCCGCGCCGGTGGAGGTTCCGATTCTCAGGAGCGAGCTGCTTGCAGTTGCGGAGGCAAACACGGATTCCGCGATTGAAGGGGCGGATCCCGCTGCTTTGCTGGCACTGCTGCACGGCGGCGATGAGAAGGATGCGCCGGAAGGAAAGGACAAGAAAGGAGACGATACTGTATGATGGATGCCATTGCAGGGGCAGCGATGGAGATGAGCGCAGCCCAAACGTCTTTGGCCTATTCTCTTGCTGTTACCAAAAAAATGATGGACACGCAGGAAGTGGTGGCGCAGGAGCTGCTGGAGATGCTGCCTCAGCAGCCGCCTATGGGCGAATTCATTGACGTCTATGCCTGAACGGCACATATGTAAAATATAAGAGGGCGGGATGGTTAGAATAACCATCCCGCCCTTTTATTGGCCTGACAGCATTTGAATCTGCAAGTAATTTACATAATCCAAACAGGTACACCAAAAAAATTATACGGCCCCGTCTTGATTAAAATGTGACTGTGTGGTATATATATGGGGTAGGAGTCTGTCGATTTTTACAGAGTGAGGTTGCTTTGGCTCCAAATGTGCAGTGAAAATTTGCTTGGACTGTGGATCGAGAGGATGGCATATGAGTTTTTTATCTACGAATTCTTTGACCATGATGGAGAGGTCCCTGGGATTTCTCTGGACAAAGCAGGCGGCTATTTTAGATAACATCGCAAATGCGGAAACGCCAAACTATAAGCCGAAGGTCGTCACATTTGAAGAGAGCTTTCGGGAGCAGCTGGAGCGCGCATCCGGCGCCGCTGCGCCCAGAAAAGCGGTGCGCCAAGTGTTGGATACCGCACAGATAGCGGTGGTGGAAAAGCCTGTGTCCACCCGCATGGATGACAATGGAGTAAACATCACAGAGCAGAGCACGGAAATGATTCGGAATGCCTATCAGATCCAGTATGTGATGAGTGCGTTGAACAGCGATCTGGCCGCCCTGAGAATCGCGATCCAGGGATAAAAGACCGGTTGAGAGACCCTGATACAGTTCCATGAAAGGAATGTGTGCATATGTCTTTTTTAAGCTCAATGAACATTATAGGCTCTGGCTTGACGGCGCAGCAGCTGCGGCTGGACATTGTTTCAGAGAATGTGACAAACTCCACGACCACCCGCACCGAAGCAGGCGGGGCCTATCGCCGTAAGATGGTCGTTTTTGAATCGGTTGCTGGTCGGGATACATTTCGTGCTGCAATGGCCCGCGCTGCGGAGGGCCTGACGCCGAACTCCGGCTATGCGACGGCTGGCGGCGTGCGCGTTGCGCAGATCGTAGAAGATCCGTCTCCGCTCAAGCTGGTCTATGATCCCACCCACCCGGATGCCAACGAAGATGGGTATGTAGAGCTGCCCAATGTCGATATGGTGAAGGAAATGACGGATGCCATGGCCGCCACACAGGCGTATTCCGCCAATGTAACGGCATTCAACGCATTGAAAACTGTATTGGCCAAGGGCCTTGAGATTGGAAAATAATTTGTATTAGGAGAGGGGTATGAGCATGATCGCTCCTGTTGAACAGCTGTCCCCGATTTCCTCACTGGGTCTGGGAAGTGATGGAAAGGTAGAAAATGGGGGAGAGAGCATTTTCGGGTCTATTTTCCAAGCCGCGATCGACCAGGTGAAAGAGACCGACGCGAGGAAGGTAGAGGCAGAATATCTTCTTTCCACCGGCCAGTTGGATAATCCGGCGGCCTTGATGCTTGCGACCTCCAAAAGTGAATTGTCAGTCAGCCTTTTGGTGCAGCTGAGAAATAAAGCGTTGGACGCCTATTCTGAACTGACCAGAATCAGCCTGTAAGGGGCTGGCGGGAATGTCGTGCAATAAAATCGGGGGGATTCGACCTGATTTTTATTTTGGCGGCTTCCCCCAAAGCGGTCATGTTCCCAAAGGAACCTTCGCGTGTTCCGACTGCTTGTGAGGAAGGCGCTGCGCTTAGTGACATTCGGCGGCATTGGAAATCTTCCAATGCCGTTAGCCCGCAGAGGTATAATGTTCCGGTTTTTTATATAGCCGCTCTAGCTGCTCCAGCTTTATGGAGAGTATTTCAGCAATGATCTCAGGGTAATCCACACAAATTACTTCGAGAATTTTGTCTATGGTTTTGCTGGTGGGATTTCCACGTCCATCTCGATACAGATAATAATTTGAAATTGGAATTTCCATTTCGCACGCAATGACCGAACAGGGCTTTCCTGACGCCGTTTCGTATTTTTGGAGAAGCTGTGCAACGAAAGTACGGACGTGTCGCGTCATAAGCCGTTCCCTCACTTCAAATCATGACGGAGTGCTGGAGAAGAATGACAAATCAATGGCCCTTGCTTTGTGTTCTATTTTCAATAGAACACAAATCAATGGCCCTTGCTTTGTGTTCTATTTTCAATAGAACACAAAGGTCTTCTGGAATCCAAGGGGTTGAAATGTGCGGATCCGCCCGACGGTCAGAGACGGCAATTTGAATCACACACACTTTTCATCGAAAAGAAGCAACGCCCAATTTCCTTTTATGTTCCTGTGCCGCGTCATCCCTTGACAGCACAAGACTTTGGCGGGCTCGGAAACAAGGGATCAACTGGGAGCGGACCAAATGAGTGGGCGTACATCCTGAGGATGAGGTTGGACGCTCAATTTTTCCCAAAACCCCAATAAGACCACCGTTCTGTACTGTGGTGTGACGATGCCCTGGCAGCAGGCATTTCGTAAAATGGACAGGATACAAGCGCCATTTTTACGTGTTTACAAGTGTAATTATGCCTGAAACGGGTGGAGAGTGCCAACACATATATAGGAATTTTGGGAGAATGTTGATATCAAGAAAGCATGGTGACGGCCGTTGGTGGACAAGTTGAAAAAGTTCTGGGCAGATGGGCTGGAACGAATCAAAAAGATATCAAAGAAGGCGCTGATTATTTCTGCTGCGGCCCTGGTGGCATTGGCCGTTTTGATCGCGCTTGTCTTGAACAACAAACCGTATGAGGTCCTGGTCACTGGTGTGAGCTCCGGAGAGGCGTCTTCGATCCTGACCTATCTGGATGGACAGGGAGTCACGGACTATAAGGTGGAAAACAACGACACCATTTTGGTGCCGCGCAGTCAGGCGGCGTCGCTGAAAGGCAAGCTCCTGATGCAAGGCTACCCGCAGACCGGCTATGCCTATTCCACTTACTATGACCATGTGGGTTCCCTGTCTACGGAGTCAGAGCGGAACAACGCCTATCTGATGTTCCTGATGGAGAGCATGAGTAACGTGATCCGGACCTTTGAAAACGTGAAAGACGCAACGGTGCTCATCAGCCCGGGGGAAGACCGCGGGTATGTACTGGACAGCGGAAATGTGGTCGACGCGTCGGCGGCGGTGACCGTCACCATGGACGGCGCAGCCAAGCTGAGCGCGCAGCAGGTCTCTGCCATTCGGAACCTTGTCTCCCATGGCGTCCAGGGGCTTGAGATCGATTCAGTCGCGATCAGCGATACCATGGGCAACAACTACACAGCAGACGCCTCGGCTGCCGCAGGGGACGCCTCGGCCCTGAAGCTGCAGCTGGAAGAGGAGTACGAAAATAAGATCCGGACCGAGGTCATGCAGGCGCTTTCGCCCTTTTTCGGGAATGACAACGTCAGGGTGAGCGTCAACTGTGTTGTGGAGCTGAGCCAGCGCACGGTGAGCTCCAGAGATGTCTATCTCCCGGAATGGGCGCAGAATGGCGAGACGAATGGAAAAGGGATCATCGGCAAGCAGATCTATGAATACTATGTGGCCCGGCCCGGCAACGATGCCGCTGGAGGGCTGGTCGGTTCGGAAACGAACAGCGATATTCCGGAGCATGTGGAGAATGCAGCCGATCCCACCGGCGAGGAGCAGAGCCTTGGCGGGAGCGGACAGGTAGATTACGACAACCCGTACAAAGAAACGCAGGCGCTGTATACGGCGGGGTATCTTGAGGACTGTACGGTGGCGGTCAGCATCAACTCAGCGGCGGCGGGTGCTGTTGACACAGAAAACATTCGGCGGCACGTCGCGCGGGCCGCAGGAATTGTGGGCCCGGTGGATGCGGCGACAGGTGTGGAGTACCTGGCGGATAAGATATCGGTTGTCTCCATGGCCTTTTACAGCCCGGTCGCTCCGCCCGCTCTTGACGCGGCCACCGTTCCTCTGTGGGTCGTGGTCGCTGCGGCAGGCGGTCTCCTGCTGTTCATCATCGTGCTGCTTGTGATCGTGGCGATCCGTCGCAAGCGAAAGAAGAAAAAAGCCGCCATGGAGCAAAAAGAACTGGATGAAATGCTGTCCTCCGTCGGTTTTGTGGACACTGCGTCGCCGGTGGGCGCGGACGTTATGACCATGCAGACGGAGAAGAGCATGGAGCTGAGAAAGGATATCCGTCAATTTGCGAACGACAACCCGGAGATTGCCGCACAGATGGTGCGAGGGTGGCTGAAGGGGTCCGATTAAATGGCTGAGACAGTTTCAACGGAAGCAGGCGTGACTGCTCCGGTAAAGAAAGAAACAACAAAAGAGAAAAAGCGCCCGCAGATCGAGTTGAGCGGCGCACAGAAAGCGGCTGCGGTGATCGTGGCGCTTGGCGCTGAGAAGGCATCCAATCTCTATAAGTTTATGGAGCCGGAAGAGGTGGAACAGCTCACCCTGGAGGTGGCGCGGCTGGGCTACCTGGATTCGGACCAGACGGAGGATGTCCTCAACGAATTCTACCAGATGTGCATGACCAACAAGGCGGTCACCGAAGGCGGCCTGGAGTATGCAAGGAGCGTTCTGGAAAAGGCGTTCGGCGAACAGGCCGCCGAGGACCTGCTGTCCAAGGTGACGAAATCCCTGAAAAACCGGGAGTTCGCATTTATGAACAAGGCAGACGTCAAATCCTTGTTTTCCGCGCTGCAGAACGAACGCCCCCAGACCATCGCCCTGGTGCTGTCCTACGTGGACGCGGACAAGGCGGCAGGTGTGGTCGCACAGCTGGAGGAGTCCCAGCAAATTCAGGTTGTAAAGAGCATTGCCAACATTGAGAGCATATCCCCTGCGGCCATCAAGATCGTGGAGGAGGAGATGAGCAAGAAGTTCTCCAACATCATCACCAGCACGAATGTGAAGGTCGGCGGAATCGATTATGTGGCGGATGTGATGAATAACCTGGATCGTACCAGCGAGAAGAATATTTTTGACGGCTTGTCAGGGCTGGATCAGGATCTTGCGGATGAGATCCGGAAGAAGATGTTTGTGTTTGAGGACATCGTTACCATGGATGACCGCTCGGTCCAGAGATTTGTGCGCGACTGCGATCCCAGGGACCTGGTGCTGGCGCTCAAGGGCTCCAATCAGGAGGTCGGCAACAAGCTGTTTACCAATATGTCCAGCCGCATGGCCCAGAGCATCAAGGACGACCTGGAAATTACGACAAACGTCCGCATCAGGGATGTGGAAGAGGCGCAGCAGCGGATCGTTGGAATCATTCGTTCACTGGAGGAGAAGGGCGAGATCATCATACTGAAGGGTGGAAAGGACGATATCATTGCCTAGTATATGGAAACGATTTTCCAGCCCGAAAACAGAGCCCTATCAGTTCCTTGAGACGGATGAGCTGGAGCCGGTGGACGAGACCCTGCAAGATGAGACGCCGGCCCCGGAGACTGAGCCGCTGGAAGCATTTGTGCCCGATGAGGAGCCGGAGCCCGACAGCGAGCTGGAAGCAGGCAATGCGCCTTTACGCTATGCGCAGATACAGGCGGATGAAATACTCAGGGCGGCCAGGCAGCAGGCGGAGGAGCTTTTAGAACAGGCAAGGCAGGAGGCCCAGGAGGACGCGGCCAGACTCCGTGAAAAAGCGCGTGAGGAGGGCTGGGAGGCAGGCCATGCAGACGGCGTCCTCCACGGTACCGCGCAGGCGCTGGAAGAGGGCAGGAAAGACCGGGAGGAAAAACTTTCCGCGCTGGAAGCCAGCATAGACAGGTTTCTGGAGCGGGCGAATGACGCCCTGGACAAGCAGATGGAGCAAAATGTCGACGAGCTGAGGGACTTGGCCATCTCCGTTGCGGAGAAGGTGATCGCAGTGAGCCTGAAGAGCAGCTCGGAAGTGATTGGCCGCATGATCCAGGCCGCCGTTGATCGACGGAAGCGGCGCGAGTGGGTCAGGATCTATGTGGCGGAATGCGACGGACTGTCCATGAAGATGTCCCCTCAGCTGGTTGCTGCATTGTCCTCCCTATCCGATCAGGTGCGTATCATCCCGATGGCGGACGATGAGAGCGGAACCTGCATCATAGAGATGCCGGACGAGATCATCGACGCCAGTGCCGCGACGCAAATCAATAATATCCGTTCCCTGCTGTCAGATATTCCGGCGGGTGACGGGGGCAGCAGTCCTGTTCTTGGAGGAGTAGCCTATGTTCCGCCGCATGATTCGTCAGGTCTATAACGCTGATACATATAGTCTGACAGGAAAAATCGAAAACATCGTCGGAATGTCGATTGAAGCCTCCGGCGGCCGCGCGGCGGTGGGCGATATCTGCCGGATCTACAACGGCGAGTCTGGCAGGCAGGTGACCGCAGAGGTGGTCGGCTTTAAGAACAACCGGATCCTGCTGATGCCGTACGCGGACATGAACGGCATTTCCGCCGGAAACTTCGTGCGCAATACAGGAAGACAGCTGACGCTGCAAGTCGGCGAGTTTCTGCGGGGCCGCATCATCAACGCGCTGGGCCAGCCGCTGGACGGAAAAGGTCCGTTTACCGATGGGACGTCCTATTGCATTGGCGGCCAGCCGATCAACCCGCTGCATCGTCCTCCGATCCGGGACCGGATCGAGTTCGGCGTCAAGGCCATCGACGGGATGGTCACCATTGGCAAGGGGCAGCGTATCGGTATCTTCGCGGGCTCAGGCGTCGGAAAAAGTACGCTGATGGGCATGATCGCCAAAAATGTAAAGGCGGACATCAACGTGATCGCATTGGTCGGCGAGCGTGGCCGCGAGGTATTGGAGTTTGTCCAGAAAGACCTGGGCGAGGAAGGAATGCGCCGCTCCATTCTGGTGGTGGCGACCTCGGACCAGCCGGCGATGCTGCGGATGAAATGCCCAAGCGTTGCCACAGGGATCGCGGAGTATTTCCGGGATCAAGGCTACGATGTGCTCTTGATGATGGATTCGCTGACCCGTTTTGCTATGGCACAGCGCGAGATCGGACTTGCAGTCGGAGAGCCGCCGGTGGCCCGCGGCTATACGCCCTCTATTTATGCAGAGCTGCCCAAGCTGCTGGAGCGCAGCGGTAATTTTGACAAGGGCTCGATTACCGGCGTCTACACCGTTCTGGTAGAAGGCGATGATACCAACGAGCCCATTGCGGACACGGTCCGCGGTATTTTGGATGGACATATCGTGCTTTCCCGGGCGCTTGCCAACGGCAACCATTACCCGGCCATTGATGTGAGCGCCAGCATTTCCAGACTGATGACGGAGATCGTTTCAGACGAGCATCGCCAGCTGGCCTCCCGGATCCGAGACATCCTGAGCGTTTATGAAAAAAATGCAGATCTTGTGGCCATCGGCGCTTACAAGCCGGGCACCAACCGGAAACTGGACTTTGCCCTGTCCAAGATCGACGCGGTCAATGAGTTCCTGATGCAGGGTGTGGATGAGGCGTTTACATATGAGGCGTGCATACAGCAGATGCGTGAGATCCTGAGATAAGTGAAAGGGGGGAGCGTGGAATGAAGAAATTCCAGTTTTCCTTGGACACAGTGCTCTCCTATAAGCAGCAGATACAGGATAGCCTGCAAAGTGAGCACGCCGAGTCCCTTGCGCGGGTGCGCCGTCAGGAGAAGCTGCTGGATGAGCTGCTTGCCAAATATCGCGCCTACTGTGCGGAATACCGGGAACGCTGTGAGGCGGGCCTGCCGATCACAGACGTTTTGGTTTATCAAAGCGGGCTGCGCGCCATGGAGCGGGAGATCGAAAAGGCGTCCGCACACCTGGAAGAGCTTCGGCGGCAGGAGGAGAAGAAGCGCATGGAGTTCATTGAGGCGAAGCGCGAAACAGCCTCAATCGAGAAGCTGAGGGAAAAAAAGCTGCAGGATTATCAAAAAGCCCTCGACAAAAGCAATGAGCTGTTTATCGAGGAATTTGTCAGTACCGGGCGGGTCCGAAATGCAGCCAACTAGATGATGGAGGTCCGAACCGGCAGGTCTCCTGCCGTTTGGAATAAAAAGACAGTGAAAGGAGGTGAGAGAGTATGAAGCAGGTGAACGACTGCGTGCTGAATATCCTGCAGGTCGCTGCGGAGCGGCAGACCGCCCATGCACCGGCGCGGAAAGACGCACAAGGCGCAGAGAGGCCCAGCTTCCAAAAACTGCTGGAATCCAAGGCGGAGGCCACTCATACAGAGGGGCAGGCTGCTGCGGCAGAGGGGCAGGAGAACGCGGAGATGATTTCTGGAAAGCCTCTTGGAGTGGGGGATGAGGATACAGAGCTGGACCTCCAAAATCAAATGGTATGGGCCGCGTTGATGTCTTTGCAGCATCCCGTTGTTGCTATGGAACTGGCCCAGCAGGCGCCGCAGGCAGAGCCGCTGGTTGTGCTTGCAGAGGATCAGCCGATTTTGGACCCGGTGGCATGCGCGGCCCCAATGCCCGAGGCAACGCCGGAAACGGCGGGGCACGATTTGCCGCTTTTGGAGCAGAAGCTGCTTCCGAATGAGGCCAATGAGGCGGCGTTGCAGACAACTGTCATGAAGCCGGTTGAAAAGGACCCCACGGTGGTGCAGCATCCTTCCGGAGAGACACCGCTGCCCGATGCCGCGCAGCCCTCGGAGGAGAACATGCAGCGGACGGAGTTCGGCGTGGAGGTTCCGGTGTTCCGGGATGTGCCCGGCCTTCCTGTGAAGGTGGGTGAAGCTCCGGCTGTGGAGCAGACCGGAAAGGAGCTGCCGGTGAAGGCCCAGCTGTTTGAGCGGCTGAGCGCGGCGGCCGAGCGCGGGGAAACCAAGGTGGACATCCAGCTGGAGCCGGAAAATCTTGGGCATGTGCAGGTGGAAATGACCTGGTCGAGCGACGGGACCTTGCGCGTATCCATGTACGCAGAGAGCAGCCAGACCCAGAAGCTGCTGGAGCGCGATCTGGCGGGATTGCAATTCCTTTTAAGCAGAAACGGCCAGCAGGAGGTCACCGTTGAGGTGACCCGACAGCAGGAGGAAGCCCGCCAGGACTTTTCTGACGGACATCCGCAGGGAGGGCAGCAGGAGCGTCAGCCGGACCATTCCCACAAGCAGAGACGGAATGGCCAGGATTTCCTCCAGCAGATGCGCCTGGGCCTGATTCCTCTGGACGAGGAGGTATCCTGAACGGGAAGGAAGTGAATCTATGAGTAATTTTATCGGAGACGTGGGCAGCTTCTTGTCGACCAGAGCGGCAGGCTCGTTGGGCGGCGTTCAGGTCACAAAGAAGGGGCAGGGCAGCCTGGATATGACGGACTTTCTGACCCTGATGGTGACGGAGCTGACCAATCAGAGCATCGACCAGACGGCTGATACCTCTGACATGCTGAACCAGCTGGTGCAGATGCAGATGGTGCAGGCGCTCGTCAATATGACCGATGCCTCGGTGATGTCTTACGCCGCCTCGCTGGTGGGCAAGGAAGTGACGGTTGGCCAGTATGATTCCGAGGGAAAGCTGGAGGAGGTCGTCGGTACTGTCACGGGAACAGGCAGCTACAATGGACAGCAGGTGGTGTTTGTCGGCGACAAATACTATTTCCTCAGTGAGATCCTGGCCGTGGGCAGACTTCCCCAGGAGGTGGAAAAGCCTGACGGCACAGAGCCGGACGGTACAAAGCCAGATGGCTCGCAGGACGGAAACGGCAATGGACAGGGAGAGACTCCGCCCGTCACGCCTGAAACGCCGAAGGGATGAAGGTGATGATGCGTGATTGAGAAGCTGTCCGGACAGCACAGCGTCCGGCAAACTGCGCAGACTGGATTCCACAGAGGAGCGTCTGGAAGCGCCTTTGACGCGGCATTGCAGCAGGAGCTTGCCAGACAGACCGCGCAGCCACCGCAGGAGATCGCCTTTTCCAAGCATGCGATATCCCGGGCGGAAGAGCGGGGGATCGAGATCACTCCGAGCTTGATCGATCAGATCAAGGGAAGCATGGTAAGGGCCCAGGCCAAGGGGGCCACCAATATCCTGGCGGTGGATACGGAGAAAGCATTCATCATCAATGTGCCCAATGCCAAAGTCATTACGGCCATTACCCAGGCTGAAATGAAGGACAGCGTATTTACCAACATAGATGGCGCCGTGTTCCTGTAATACATACAGATGGCAGGACCGGTTTCGGAGGCCATTGCGCTCCGCCCGACTGACGGAGCGCCGGCGGCGCCAGAGACCGAAAGGAGTTCGTTAAAACAACATGACCGGAGCAATGTATGCAGCGATTGCGGGCATGAAGACCCACATGAACAAGCTGAATGTGATCGGCAACAATGTGGCCAACGTAAACACCTATGGCTACAAGACGCAGCGGACGGTGTTCCGCGACGCGCTCTATACCATGTATAGCAGCGGCTCGGACGGCACTGCAACCGCCGGAGGTAAGAACCCCTCCCAGGTGGGCTACGGTTCGTCCATTGCCAGCATTGACCTCAATATGACCAGCAGCACCTACACACCGGGCAGACCCATGGACTGCATGCTGTACGGCGACGGCTTCTTCCTGGTGGGCGGTAAGGATGCGGCGAATGTCATTGACCCGATGGACCCCAACAGCTTCAAGAGCCTGACCCTCACCCGCGTGGGCGACTTTGAATTCAAGGCGGACGGCTATCTGACCGACGGTAAGGGCAACCCGGTCTATGGCTTCATGACCGTCGGAGTCGATGCGGAGGGAAATCCCATCGTCAGCGACCAGCTGGTCCCCATTCGCCTGCCCCGGATGGAAAAACTGGCGGTAGACCCCAACACTGGTGATCCTTTGAATGGACCCGTGACCGATGACATGGTGGAGGGCAAGGACTACAAGTGGTCCTACACCGTGCGCTACCCCGTGGTGAAAAAGGAGGATAACAAGCCTCTCACCGACGCCAACAACCTTTTGGACGGTGATGTGGGGTCGACCCGCCTGGAGGACTACTGGCCCGTGAATGATGACGGGGACAAGGTCGGCGACACCAATCCCCTGGCCTTTGCCCAGATCGACGGACTGGAGATCGACCCCAAGTCCGGCAAGATCTCCGGCACCCTGAAGGACACCGATCAGGTCATCACCATCGGCTATCTGGCCGTGGGCAATGTGACCAACCCCAACGGCGTGAGCCACACGGGAGATTCCTACTACAAGTGCGGCAGCGGCGCGGGCGATCTGCAGATCTCCATGCTGGGCGGCGCAGCCGATACCATCAAGACCGTGAATGGCGGTAAGCTCACCCACGTCAACGGCAGTCTGGCGCCAAAGGACGCGGTGCTGAGCAAGAAGTCGGAGATCACCAGCGCCGGCTCCACGGAGCTGATTACCGGCGGCCTGGAAGCCTCCAATGTGGACCTGGCCACAGAGATCTCTGATATGATTACCACCCAGCGCGGCTATCAGGCCAATACCCGCATCATTACCGTGACCGATACCATGCTGGAAGAGCTTGTGAACATGAAACGCTGACCGTAATGAATGAAGCCGTCCGGGGCGTTTCCCCGCCCCGGACGGCAACAAAAAGGTGATTGCTATGATCGTTTTAACCAAGCGAAATGATGAGAAATTTCTGCTGAATCATCTACAAATCGAATGTATCGAGTGCATACCGGAAGCGAAGATCACCATGATGAATCACGACTATTACCTTGTCCAGGAGACGGTGGAGGAAATCATCCAGAAGATCATGGATTACAATGCGAAGGTACGGGATGTCTACCGGGAGATTACGATCGAAGATCATAGATAGCATGAAACATGCGTCTTTTTACATATAAAAACCAGAAGCAGGGCGTCCGTTCAGCTAAAGGGGGAATGACTGCTATATGAACTTGAATTATATCATTGGTTTGATTGGCGCCATTGTTGTCTGCCTGATCGGCATGGTCACGAGCATAAAACTGGGAGCGGCGGACCCAATCAGTGTCAATTTTGAGAATCTTCTCAACTTCCTTGACCCGGCCAGTATTCTGATTACCATCGGGTGTACCATCTTTGTTGTTGTGGCCAGCTTTCCCAGCAAAATGCTCAAGGCCATGCCCAAGCATTTTAAGATCATTCTCAATAACAAGATGTTTAACCCCGTGGAGTACATTGACCAGCTGGTGGAGCTGGCGCAGATCGCACGGAAGAACGGCCTGCTCTCCCTGGAGGAGAAGGCGAACGAACAGACGGACCCCTTCTTCAAGCAGGCGATCATGCTGATCGTTGACGCTTACGACCAGGATAAGATCCGAAGCATTTTGGAAAATGACATTGAGTGTATGTCTGCCAGACATGAGGACGCGGCCGCCATGTATGACAAGGCCTCCTCTGTGGCGCCGGCCTTTGGTATGATCGGAACCCTGGTGGGCCTAATCAATATGCTCAAGGGAATGGATCTGAGCACCGGCTCTTCCAACATCGGCTCCGATATGGGTACCGCGCTGATCACCACCCTGTATGGTTGTATTCTGGCCCACATGGTCTTCGGCCCCATCGCCACCCTGCTGCGGAACCGGGATGAGGAAGAGGTCCTGTGCAAGATGATCATTGTGGAAGGCGTCATGTCGATCCAGGCGGGAGAAAACCCCAAGTTCCTGCGGGAGCGGCTGCTGACCTATATGGCCCAGAAGCAGCGTGAGCTGGGCGAAGAGGGCGGCCAGGAGAGCCGTGGCGACAAGAAAGCGAAAAAAGGCAAAAAAGAGTGATCGGGAGAAGGTGAGCGGGCATGAAAAAAAAGAAGCGCAGCGGAGGCGGAGCCAACTGGATGGATACATACGGCGACATGGTGACGCTCCTTCTTTGCTTCTTTGTGCTGCTTTACTCCATGTCCACCATTAGTGAGGAAAACTGGAAGGCGCTGGTCATGAGCTTCAATCCGGACGCAGTGGAGACATTTACCGCCACCCCCGGGGGAGATGGCCCGGACGCGGAGGCCGATGAGGCCGGCGGACAAATGAAGATCGACGCTGAGCTGGAGGTGCTCTATCAGGAGCTGTCGGAGTATGTTCAACAGCAGGGCATGCAAAATAATATCTCTGTGACCAAGGACGGAGGACGTATTTTTATTTCGTTCAGCCAGGTCGTGTTTTTTGATGGGGACAGCCCGGTTTTGAAGAGAGAAGCGGAGCCAGTCCTGGATGAGCTGTGTCTGATGCTCGATGGGGCAAAAGAGTCTATTGATGAGGTGCGCGTCCTGGGCCACACGGCGCAGGCAGATCCAGACAGGCCAAACAGCGTTCGGACGGACCGTACACTGGCGAGCATGCGGGCGACCAACGTGGTGATCTATGTCCAGGAGCACAGCGGCATAGACCCCGCAAAGCTGGTGAGTGAGGGGCTCGGACAATGGAAGCCTGTGGATACCAATGAGACATCGGAGGGCCGGGCGAGAAACCGGCGTGTGGAAATGATCGTGAGTGGGCGCAATCTGGAGCAGGAGCTCCAGGGCGGCATCGCCAACTTAGAGACTACATGAGATGTTCACGTGTGGCGGGGGATGTATCCCCCGCTGACGGTACGGCGCATCGATTGAGCTTGTGAGGAACTTATATGGCAGAAGTATTATCACAAAGTCAAATAGACGCTTTACTGAGCGCGGTTCGCAGCGGCGAGAAGGACGTGAATGCGCAGGGCGAGGAGCAGCAGGAGAAGAAGTACCGAAAGTACGACTTTAGCAGTCCGAGGAAGTTCACCAGAGACCGGATCAAAATGCTGAACGGGATTTTTGACAATTACTCCCGTATCATCAATTCACGGCTGAACGCCCGGCTGCGCGCCAACTGTGAGATCACTGTGGAGAGCATTGAGGAGCAGCGTTATTACGAGTTCTCAAACGCGTTGACGGAGGGGGATGTGCTGGCC
>NZ_JAPFEA010000030.1 GCF_026169115.1 Intestinimonas sp.
AGTTCTCTGGCATTGCTGGCCGGATGCCGCACATAGGCGATGAGAAAATCGCTGCGCTCCACCATATATCGGTTTGCGCGGACGATGGCAAGCCGTTTGGGGACCGTTTCCAGATCCGGCGGATAGAACAGGGCGTCGAACGCCTTTGGCAGATCCACCTTTCTGTTGACTGGGTAATATGGGGTCATCAGCATCAGCGTAATATCCGGGTGCGCTCGCTTGGCCTGCGACAGTGCCCAGATCACCAGACGGTCGAAGTTGCCATACCGCCCCACCACAAATTCAGATACGCCATATTCCGTGATATGGCGCTCTATGGTTTCAAGCAGGGTTGGGTACACCCGATCTGGTGTCTCCCTATGCCCTATAAAGAAGCAGCTTCCCATCTGACAGCCCTCATACACAGTCGCAGTCATATTTTATTGATTGTGATTCATAATAGAAATATAAAACTCTCGCCCATTTTAATAATTATATCACTAATTATTCGTTGTGTGAAGCGAAAGTTGATGATTTAAGTGCGAACCCGCGACGCTCCCTTATATTAAAATAATAAGTAGAGATTGGAGGGAGAGGATCATGGACGATAACCGCCGCTATGAAGCGTTTGTGCGGGACCGCATCACAGAGCTGCGGGAACAGAAGGGCGTTTCTGAGCATCGGATGAGCCTGGAGCTTGGAAAGAGCGGCTCCTACATCAGAAGCATCACCAATGGAATTTCTATGCCCTCTCTCCGGGAGCTGTTCAACATCATGGAATACTTTGATTTGACGCCAACTCTTTTCTTTGCTCCTATGGACGATCCGGATTCCCTGCGTGGGATCATAGGCAAGAAGCTGCTTGCCCTGCCGGATGAAGACTTGGAGAAAGTAGCTGTTTTTCTGGACTGGATCAGAAAATAACCGCTCCTACTGGCGTTTGACATGAAAAATATGCCGCTCAGTCAGTTCCTGATAGTTTCTGACATGGGCGGTTTCTTTTTTGCGCTCTTGGGGGAAAGAACTTCCGGCTATTGAAATTTCAAGCTCTTTCCACTAAAATGGATTTCATCGTCTGTTATCAACCGTTCCGATTACAAAGCGAGGTAGGAAAAAATGAACCAAAAAGAAATCAATGAGCTGCGGCGCCGTTTTCGCCCGGAAAAAAGCGCCATCAGCCGTGTTTATGGATGCTATGTCAACAGCAGTAAAGAGATCGTTTCCGATCTGGACGAATCCCTGGGCATGATGCCGCAGGAGGAGTCCGAGAAGTATTTGAGCCTTTTGAAGAAGGGACTGTCCGGTTCCCTGGGGAAAAACCTCATTGATATCGTATTCTCCACTCAGCAGGTAGTGGACAGTGAGGAACACCGCCTGCTCACCACACTGCGGGATTCCCAGCTTAAGGACAACGAGGC
The DNA here is from genome assembly GCF_026169115.1 of Intestinimonas sp. GTDB lineage: Bacteria > Bacillota > Clostridia > Oscillospirales > Oscillospiraceae > Intestinimonas. The sequence goes on from NZ_JAPFEA010000030.1 coordinate 1,398, forward strand.
CCGCCAGACCTTTTACCACAAGGTAATTGACAGTCTGGACATGGGGGACAGCAGTTACCTGCTGCTCCTGGCCTGTGACAGCTACGATGTTCCCCATCGGGGCAAGGATGATTCCCTGCAAGCGGATGCCTCGGATGAGGTGTTCACCTACATCGTCTGTGTTGTGTGCCCCATCAAGGAGGGCAAGGTAGAGTTGGGATATTTTCCCGGTGACAATGAATTCCACTGTGCTGCCGGGCAAACCGTCGCTCCTCCTGAGCTGGGTTTTCTCTTCCCGGCATTCGATGACCGGGCAGCAAATATCTATAACGCTCTCTTTTACAGCAGGAAGGCCAATGAAATTCACCAGGAGTTCATTGACGCGATCTTCCATGTGGAAGCGCCGATGTCTGCCGTTGAGCAGAAGGAAGCATTCCAGTCAGCTCTGAGCGATGCGTTTGACTGCAGTCTGGAAGTGATGCAGACTGTTCATGAACAGCTGCGTGAGAAAATCAAGGAGCACAGGGAGAGCAGGAGTTCGGAACCTCTGGAGATGAGTGCCTCAGAAATAGGGCAAATCCTTCAAAGCTGCGGGATTGCGGATGAACAGGTGGCAGCATTCCAGGAAAACTGCGGCGAGCAGTTTGGTTCGGGGGTTGTCCTGAATCCGGCAAACCTGATCGACAGCAGCCGCTTTGAGATCAAGACACCTGAGATCACCATTTCTGCTGATCCAGAGTATAGTTACCTGGTGGAAACTCAAATTATCAACGGGCGCAAGTACCTCCTAATCCCTACTGAAGATGGCGTGGAGGTCAACGGTTTTGCTGTCAGCATTACAGCTGCACAGAAAGACGATTAAATTTCAAAAGCCGGACACAACGCAAGGCGGTATAACCTTTAAGGCCAGATATTGTTTGTTATTTTCTGTCTTAAATAAAATCCTTAGAGTGGGCGCTTCTGGTTGGTTCATTATGAACCGGGACTCGGTTCACATGATATGTAGACCCTCCCCTTGGCGGGAGGGTCTGCTTTTTACAGGCTATCTCACCAGACGGTTTCTTGCTTCCAGTGCTGATGCGCAGTCATGGCCTGTCAAATACTGTGCCGCATCCAGCCATTCCTGTTCGCTGCATGCACCTAAAGGGATCGCGGCAGTGAGCCTGTGCAGCCGTTCACTTTGCTGGAACAGCCGAAGATCAGAAAGAATTCCGCATCCCATTTGATAAGCCAAATAATCCAGTAGATCGATCTCAACCAGCATTGGACACCTCCGTCATACCACATGATACAGATTGGAAGTAAGACTCCCATTCTCCCGCCAGCGTGGGTCCTTTTGCAGCAGACCAGCCCTGCAGAGATCATCCAGTGCCCGCTTGACCGTAGAGCGGGAAAGCCCCAACTCCAGAGCAATGGTTCTGATGGCCGGCCAGCAGCGTCCCTCGCTGTCTGCCCGATCCTTGAGGTACATATAGACGCTCTTGGCTCTGTGGCTTAGATTGGAATTGTAGATATTTCTAAAGCTGTTCATTCTGTTTCCCTCCGTCAAGGCCGAAATACCGTTTTGCGGGAATCCGGTGCGGCCTGAATTCCCTGAGCCATACCGCCAGCGGATGTGCCGCCTCCCTGCGGCTGCTCACTATCCATTACAATCGTCCCATAGTGGCGGCGGATGATGGACTCCTCCAACTCCTGCTTGTCAGCATAGGCAACGAACCGCTGGGCCTTCTCCGGCACTTCATAGGGCTTGCCGAACCGGATGCCCCAGTCGAGGAACAGCCGCAGCTTGACCTTCATGGGGTGGACGCCGGTCTTGGCCACAATAAAGCTGCCCTTGGGCATGGACTTGAGTTCATCCGGGGTCATGAGGGGACGCTCCATCATCTGGAGGGACTGGCTGGGATCGTTTTTCCCGCGGGAGATACTGCCGCTCATCACCGTCCGGCTGCCCAAAGATTTGGACAGTTCCACCGCAGTCTGACTGGCCGGGGCGAAGCCGCCGTAAAGGTTGACCTGGCAGTTGTCCACGATGATCTCAGAGCCCTCTTTTCCATAGTTTTTCTGCAGCTGTCCCGTAATGCTCTGGACGATAGGCACCAGCATGAGTCCTCTGGACCGGGAGGCGGAAAACATCAGTTCCAGCGACTGAATGGGCGGGCAGGTGCCCAACTCGTCCGCGAAGAAGACCACCCGGTTCTTGAGCCGGCCGCCGTTCTCGTCGGCCACAGTGAGGATCTCCCGATACAGGTTTTGGAGGATCAGGCTGACCATAAAATACTTGGTCTGGTCCTCCTCGGGCAGTACGATAAAGATGGCGGATTTCTCATTGCAAAACTTCTCCGCGTCAATGGCGGTGTCAAAGCAGAGGATCTGCTCCATCTCCGAGTCGAGGAAGGCGTTTAGGCGGGACAGTACCGTTGAGATTACGGAGGCCATGGCCTGCTCCGCCGTGTTGAGGGCGGACCCGGCAAACCAGCGGGCCTTATGATTAGGCGGGAGCTTTTCCAGCAGGAGCTGGAACTGATTCTTTCCCTTCACCCGGCTGGGGGCCAGCAGTTCCTGCACCAGTTTGAACACCGACACGATGTGGCGCTTTTCAATGGGATTGCCGTCCGCGTCCTCGGTGGGCAGGTACTCGGCCACCAGCAGGAACATGGCAGTCAGAAGGCCCTCGGCGGAATCGTAGAAAAAAGCATTCTGCCCATACTGGGCGCTGTCGCCGCCGCTGGTGTTGATGAGGGTCTTGGCGAGGATCTTGGAGTATTTCTCTGCCTTGGCCTTTGCCGCCAGGTTTTTGGGGTCGGCTTTATAGATATCCATGTACTTGTTGATCAGATGAAGCAGGTTGTTGCCGTCCGAGCGGGTGGGATTACGCAGATCCAACACGGCGATTTGGTATCCGTAGCAGTCCTTGGCAATACCGGCATAATTGCGGAACAGGTCGCCCTTGGTATCCGTGCAGAGGAAGGACATCCCGCTGGCGAGGGCATATTCGATGTTGGGGTACAAAAAGAACGCGGTCTTTCCGGCGCCGCTGGCGGCGGTGACCATGGCGTGGATGTCATCGGTGTCCACCAGAGCTGTAACATGGTCTTTGGGCCCTTCGCAGCCAAGGACAAGGCCCTGCTTTTCCGGCAGATGCTCTCCCTTGCGCCACAGCTCTGGTTCAAAAGGGACATGGGCATAGGTCTGCCGAATCTCCTGTTTGGTAGCCCAGCGTGCGGTTCCGTGCTGGCCGTCGCCCACAGTCTTGGATTTGATTCCGTCAAGGGTATAGTAATGGGAGAGAAACGCGAGGCCGCCGATCACGAGAAACATGATGGCGCCTACCACGATAAGTGTTATAACTTGCGTTGGCACATGATCCTCCTTTTGATATCTACGCCTTAATATCAGAAGGGGATGTTCAGTTTTCGCTTTGTCTGCTATAATAAATTGGTATGAGGTGATTGCTTTGATTTGCGCATGTGACCATTGCTACTATCTGTTTGAGGCGCCGGAACTGCCGGAGCAATGCCCGGACTGTGGAAAGCAGGCAACCCGGCCAGCCAATAAGCAGGAGCGGGCAGAATATCTCAGCAGACAAACAAGCAGCCAGGAAGAAGCGGAGGAGTGGGACTGAGCCATTCCTCCGCTTTGCTGTTTCAGGCTTAGGCCATCACTGGCTCAGTTTCCCTCTGGGTCTTTTCCTCTTTCTGCCGCCGTTTGATCTCGTCGGCCTCGTACTTGACCGGCACCTTGGCACAGGAGATGGCCAGCTCCAGCCATGCGCTGGCCACCTCTTTTTTCTCTGCCTGGGTACGGATACCCTGGCGATTGTTCTTGGCCAATACGCTTTGGAATTGCATGGCGATCTCATCCGCTCGGTTCTTGAGGATACTCCGGTTCTGATGAGGCAGGATGTGGCTTTCTAAAAACCGGACGCCCTGCTCAGTGGTCAGCGCGATACCCATCTGTTTGCACTCCCGCAGCACCACCGAGAGGGCCAGCGCCGCCATGGTTTCCATACGTTCCATCGCCTGGTCAAAGCGTCCCCAATGGAGGTCGTTCCGGTACCGTAGGAGCAATCCGGGGAACTGATAAACCGCCCGGTCCGGCTGAACTTCCTTGCACCTGGCTCCGATTCGCCGGCAGACGAGCCCCGCCACCGCAAACTGCGGATGCTCCTCGGCGGGCTGGGCCTCCAGTCCATTCCACGCTTTCAGATCCTCGTCCCAGTCTTTGTATTCGGATTGCAGCGAGGCAATTTGAGAATAGCCATGCTCCCGCAGAATATCCGAGAGCCGGCCGGCGGCCTCGATTCCGGCGGCATCGTGATCCAGGCAAAGGATGGCTTTCCGCAGATTTGGATTTTTCTCCAGCATCCACAGCATAGCATGTTCCGCCGTACCACAGAGAGCCACATAGCTGTGCTGCTGCCAGCCGTCCGGGTACAGGGTGAGAAAGGCAAGCAGATCGATGGGGGCCTCGAATACATAGAGACGGTCGCTGGTACCGACCCAGTGGAAACTGCACCGGGGATCACTGCCCTCTATGTTGCCCCGGTAGCTTTTTCCTTGGGTATAGAGGCCCCGCTTGTGGGCATGACGGGCAACGCCGCGTTCATCGAATCCTACGAACACGGCGTTGTGATACACCTTTGTCTGATCTATGGACAATTCCCGGCTCTCATAGATCAGTCCCTTCTGTGCGAAAGCGCTTAGTACCTCCCGGCTGATGTGCCTCTGCTGGAGCAGATAAGCATATACCCGCCGCATGGCCTGGTTTGAGGGAGGCAGGGCAAATTCCTTTGGCGGCTCTTTTTCTTTTTTCTCCGCCGGTACATACACCTCCCCCTGTTCACCATTGAGCAGACGGGTCACTGCTTCAGGGTAAGTCAGGCCGTAGAAATTTTGGACAAAGGAGATTGCATGGCCACCCCTCTCTGCAGCATGATCATACCACTCATTCCCATGCACAGTAATACTGTGATCTGAGGTGAGGCGTTTGTCCTGGCCGGAGGAGATGAGTTTCTCTCCCTGCCGGCGCAGGAACTCCACCAGGTCAACGGAGTTGGCACGGAGTTTTTGGTCCTCTGTGAAGTGGATATATGGCACGCTACATCCCTCCTTATCAAAAAAGAGGCCGCAGTATGCGGCCTCTCAGATCTGTGTTAATTCATTCGGTTGGTTGGCATCTTTCGGAGCTCTTGGACTTGATCCCGACACCCATAGACCATAGCGGTAGTGTGACTGGAAAGGTGCCTGAAAGGGTAACTGAAAAAGAGAAAAAGATTTCAGAACTTCTTGTTGAAGCTCCAGAGGCTATTAATGGGAGTCCGTAGGTTCATACCTCATATGCCTCTCACTGATTCCTTCCCTTGAGTTTCCGATGGAACAGAACAGGTCTGCACGGGATTGGCTTTTGCCTTTTCAGCCCTTGAATGCCTTTTGGCTGCGCCAATAAAATCTGCTGTTTAAACTGCACTTTCTGTTTCAAAAGATTACCTCCCTTATAGCTGCATTTCCGGCTCATGGTCATCCGCCTTGTGGCCCTGAGCGATCTTCTTCGCCTTGATTTTACGTAGGAGCTTCCGATCCACCACGACCCGGACGCCACCGGAGGGCGGTGGTTGGTTTTGCTCCTGGAAAATGTTGGCCAGATGGTGGAACAGCGAAATGACGGCCGCCACAGGAGGCTGGCCCAAGCGGTCATCCATGTGTTCCAGGAAATATTGAGCATATTCATTGCCCTGATCCGCTGCCAGCTGGAACCACTTGATCGCACTGGATCTATCTTTTGGGACCTCCTTCCCAAGCAGATAGAGCTTGCCGAGGGCATACTGGGCGTATTGATTGCCCTGTTCCGCTGCGGCGGTGAGCCAGCGGATGGCGGCTTTCACATCCTTTGGCGCATCTTCCCCCTGGAGCAGCAGCTTGCCCAGCCGGTACTGCGCAAACTGATTACCCCAGCCTGCTGACCGCTTCAGCAGACTTAGTGCTTTTACGCTGTCTTTGGGTGCATCTTCTCCTGTGAGATAGACCAGAGCCAGGGCGTATTCCGCATACCCGTTCTCCTGTTTGGCCGCGGCAGTAAGCCAGCGGATGGCGGCTATTACATCCTTTGGGATACCGTCGTCTCCCTTCAGCAGCAGTTTTCCCAGGCGGTACTGGGCAAACTGGTTCCCAAGTTCCGCAGCGTATGTGAGCCATTTCAGTGCGGCCGCCGGGTCTCTGGGCAGGGCTGCGTCACCGGCAAGATACAGCTTGCCAAGAGCAAAGGCGGCGAAGCTGTTTTCCTTCGTTGCCGCAAGTGTGAACAGAGCCACCGCCTTTTGAATGTCTTTTTCCACGCCCTGACCATCCCGATAGATTTTGCCGAGCGCGTATTGAGCACAGTCCTGGCCGGATTCCGCCGCCTTTGTCAGCCGCTCCAATGCCTGGGCTGTCTGCTCCGGTGTAGAGGATGGATCATTGAAAATCATCCGGGCCAGTTGGTACTGCGCGTGGGGATTGTCCAGTTTGGACGCCTGTTCAAACCACTCCCTGGCTGCCGCCTCATCTTTACCAGTCCCTACACCATGGAGGAGCATCCATCCGATGCGGTACTGCAATTTATCGTCATGGCTCTGCTGCTCCAATTCGAGAAATCCGGCGAAGGCTTGCCGGTACCACTGTTCCGACGCTTCGGCGTCCTTCTCACAGCCAATGCCGTCCCGATACATCTTTCCTAACTCGTATGAGGCATAGGGGAAGTCCTGCTGTGCAGAAGCTGTGTATAACTCCAGCGCCCACGCATCGTCCTGTTCCACACCCTGTCCACGGCGAAACAGGCCGGCAAGGGAATATTGCGCATACTTGTACCCTTTGTCTGCGGAAAGTTGGAACCACCGGGCGGCATCACCATAGTCCTGCTCACAGCCGAGGCCCGCGGCATACAGTTTGCCGATCCGGTACTCCGCATAGCTTTTTTTCTTCTGCCTCTCAACAGCGTGGAAAGCGGCCAGCGCCTTGCTGTACCACACATGGGCGGCCTGCATATCAATCTCCCGGCCCAGCCCGTCCGCAAGCATCCGGCCCAGATCGTGCATGGCCAGCGCATTGCCTTTTTGCGCCTCCTGTTGGAACAGGGTAAACGCCTGCTCAAGATCCTGGGGCTGATCCTTGCCGCCAAACAAACAGCGGCGGGC
>NZ_JAPFEA010000023.1 GCF_026169115.1 Intestinimonas sp.
GACGGTGTATATCTCTGGTAAGGACCAGGATGTCATTACGGTCGAGTTTGATAACGCCCCGGATGGCAACCTGCTTATCAAGAAGGTCTGCTCCGTCAACCCCAGCGTAACCCTGAAGGGCGCTGAGTTCAAAGTGACGTACGCCGACGGCACCCTCATCGGGGAGAGCAACGGTATCTTCACCACGGACGCCAATGGTGAAATCCTCATCAACCACCTGGAGCCCGGCAAGAGCGTGGTCGTCACCGAGACGAAGGCTCCCGCAGGCTTCATCATCGACACCCAGCCCCAGACCATCGTCATCCAGGCTGGCAAAACGGTCGCCCTGACCTTTGCCAACCAGCCCAAGGGCGAGCTCATCATCGAGAAGCGCGACAGCGTGACGGGTGAGACCCTCCCCGGCGCTCAGTTCCGCCTGACCACAGCCGCTGGCTGCGAGGTGGGCCTGGACGGCGTTATCGGCGACAGCACGTTGACGCAGAACGGTATCTTTACCACTGACGCCAACGGCCAAATCCACATCACCAACCTGCAGCCCGGGGCCTATGTCATCACGGAAATCAAGGCCCCCGACGGGTACGTCATCGACAGCCCCATGACCAACGTGGTCATCGGGACCAACGGCGATACCCAGACCGTCATCATCGAGGATACCCCCAAGGGTGCCCTCATCATCGAGAAGCGCGACAGCGTGACCCATGAGCCTCTGGCGGACGCGACCTTCCGGGTCACGACCTCCGCCGGGACCGTCGTGGACAACGCGGGCGGGGCGGTGAGCTCCAACGGGCTCTACACCACCAACGCCAGCGGCCAAATCGTCATCACAGACCTGCAGCCGGACACCTACATCGTCACTGAGGTGGAGGCACCTGAGGGCTACCAGATGGACGCCCCCTCCCAGACGGTGAAGATGAACAGCGGCGACACGCAGACCCTGACGTTCTACGATACCCCCAAGGGGACCCTGGTCATCGAGAAGCGCGACAGCATCACCCGCAACCCCCTGCAGGGCGCTATCTTCGAGGTCACGACCTCTGACGGCGCGGCTGTGGTGGGCTCCAACGATTCCATCAGCAGCAATGGCCGCTACACCACCGACGCCGAGGGCCAAATCGTCATCACCGGCCTGAAAGAGGACACCTACATCGTCACTGAGATTCAGGCTCCTCTGGGCTATGAGATGGACGCCCCCTCCCAGACGGTGAAGCTGCTCAACGGCGACACCCAGACCCTGACCTTCTACGATACCCCCAAGGGCACCATCGTCATCGAGAAGCGTGATTCCGTGACGAAGGAACCCCTCCAGGGCGCTGTCTTCGAGGTCACGGACTCCAGCGGTTCCGCCGTCATCAGCGACAACGGCACCATCAGCTCCAACGGCAAGTATGAGACGGACTCCAACGGCCAAATCGTCATCAGCGGCCTGGACGCCGACACCTACGTGGTGACGGAAATCAAGGCTCCCGCTGGCTATGAGATGGACGCTCCCTCTCAGACCGTGCGCCTGACCATGGGCGATACCCAGACCCTGACCTTCTATGACACCCCGCAGAACACTCTGAACATCGTCAAGAAGGACAGCGCCACGGGCAAGAACCTGGCCGGTGCCACCTTCTACATCACCAACTCCTACGGTGAGGTGGCCGACACCGCCAGCGGCCTGGTGGGTTCCAACGGCTACTACACCACCGACGAGACCGGCATGATTACCCTGACCGGCCTGGAGACCGGCACCTATGTGGTCCGGGAGACCAAGGCCCCCGATGGGTACATCCTGGACGAGGCCCCTCAGACCATCGCCGTGGACGGCGGCGGCACCTACACCCTCACCTTCTACAATGACCCCGAGGGCTCCCTCATCATTGAGAAGCGTGACAAGCTCACCAACGAGCCCCTCTACGGCGCGACCTTCCGGGTCACGACCTCCGACGGCTCCTTCGTGGCCCAGGGCGGCGGCACCACCAGCTCCAACGGCCTCTACACCACTGACCGGAACGGTCAAATCGTCATCTACGGCCTCCAGCCCGGCACCTACGTCGTGACCGAGGAGACCGCTCCTGACGGATACCTCCTGGATGCTCCTTCCCAGACGGTGGAAGTGACGGCCAACGACACTCAGACCCTCACCTTCTATGACACCCCCATCGGCGGCCTCATCATCACCAAGATTGACGAGAACACCGGCGAGCGTCTGGAGGGCGCGCAGTTCGAGATTCGCAAGATGAACGGCGAAATCGTCGGCACCTACTACACCGACCGCAACGGCAACATCCAGCTCACCGAGCTGGACAGCGGCTGGTACGAGGTCGTCGAGCTCAAGGCCCCCAAGGGCTATCTGCTCGACTCCACGCCCCAGCAGGTCGAGGTGAAGGACGGCGAGACCACCACCCTGGAGCTGACCAACACGGCCTCCGGCTCCATGCTCATCCACAAAATCGACTCTGTGACCAAGGAGGGCATCCAGGGCGTCAAGTTCATGGTCTATGACTCCAGCATGACACCCATCGGCGAGTTCGAGTCCGACGACCAGGGCTACGTCCACCTGAACAAGACCCTGGAAGACGGCAAGTACTATGTCCGGGAAATCGTGGCCGCTGACGGCTACATCCTCGACAACGAGGTCAAGTCCTTCTGGGTCCAGTCCGGCGACACTGCCATGATTGAGTGGGAGAATACCGCCGAGTACGCCCAGATTCAGGTCATCAAGACCTCCGCCGACTACAACTCCACCAACGGCCTGCCCGCTGGCACACCTCTGGCCGGTGCCGTGTTCACCATCTACGACAAGCGCAACAACGTGGTGGACACCATCCAGACCAACGCCAGCGGCATCGCCTCCTCCAAGCTGCTGCCCCTGGGCATCTACACCGTGAAGGAGACGACAGCGCCCACCAACTACGGCCTGAACCCCAACACCTTCACCGCAGACCTTGAGTTCGCGGGCCAGGTGGTCCAGATTCAGGTCTCCGACCCCAGCATCTCCACCGGAGTGACTATCAAGAAGACCGGCTACCAGCAGGTCATGAACAACAGCCTCATCCGGTACACCGTCAGCGGTGTGGCCAACACCTCCAGCGTCAGCCTCAACAGCTTCTACTGGAGGGACACCATCCCGACGGACGCCATGCGCCTGACCCGGCTGGTGACGGGCACTTACAGCGCCACTCAGAACTACAAAGTGACCTACACCACCAACCTGAACAGCAACTGGCAGACCGCTTATGACAACCTGTCCACGGCCCAGAACTACACGTTGGACATGAGCGCCTCGGCCCTTGGCCTGGCCTCCAACGAGTACGTCACCTCGTTCATGCTGGTATTCGGCATCGTGCCCTCTGGCTTCCACCAGTTGACCGACGCCACCGTTGACGGCACGACTCTGTACGCGCTCACCAACGGCTACCAGTTCACCAACAAGGCGGATGTGGGCGGCCTGTACGGCCAGTACTGGCAGCAGTCCATCGCTCGGTGGACCACTTCCGTGTACTCCAACTACAAGCCCTACACCCCGACCCTGCCCCGGACTGGTTATTAAGTCCTAAGCATCACAGCGCCCCCGCCTGATTCCCAGGCGGGGGCGCTTCCTATTCCTTGCCCGTAATTTGACCAATAAAATGTAAAATGGTACAATATTATCACATTGAGGAAGTATCGCATTTCACCGTATGACGATATTTGAGGGGTTGGAGAGAGACTTGCCGCAGAACGGCTATGGACTCATCCGCCCTTTTTTCTTTAATGTCCTTCCACGCCTACATCACGAAGTAAATTTTAATTATTAAACAGCGTGGATTGTAGTGTCCTGCGGGGCACAGAAAGGAGATTATCATGGCCGACTCTTTCAGCAATCGTATTTGCATCTCGCGTACCAATAAGGACCAGAATGGGAACCTGCACCTGCACGGAACCTTCTGCGGCAGCCTGTCGTTCCCCCGGGAAGGCGATGAGAAGCCTTTCTCTTTGGTGGAGAGAAAAACCCGCAATGATAAGACCTACAAGCAGGTCAAGTGTACGCTGGTCATCGTCCCGGATAACCGGAAGTCGGAAAAGGGATACCCGACCAGCGGCATCTATCTGGACGGCAATTATCTGACTTTCCAGGAAGTCCTGAACAACGTCGGAGCTGAGCTGTTCAACGGCAAGCTCTATGCGACAGTCTACATGGACCGGAACACCATGGGGCTGTATCAGCTCATGGCCGACCCCAACCTGTCCTACAAGGACAATATCATGGTGGCCGGAGAGCTTTCCTTCTTCAAAGGCAGCAACGACGGCAAGGTCCGTGCCGCAATCGGGAATGTGTCCCTCTTTGCCCGTGACCACATCTTTGACGATAAGGTCGACAAGGCGAACGCCAACTGCCAGTTGAGCGACAAGACCGGCGGCAACGGCGGTGGCAGCGCACCGGCCAGTCAGAACAGTGCGGGCGGTTCCGCTCCTGCGTATCCCAGTTCCAATAGCGCTGGGTTCGTCGAGATTGATGACGATGACGGGGAGCTTCCGTTCTAAGACACTTGAAAAATGCGGGCACACTTGTGTGCCCGCATTTTTTATTGCAGCACTTAAGTGCTAAAGAGCTGAGATGCCGAAGACAGTATCACCAAATAATTGCGCAATTCACTTTAAAATGGTAGAATATTTTATATTCATAAAGGAGGGCCTGCCGATGAAACCACAGACCTGTATGTTGATATCCGGCATCGTAAACATCATTCATGCCCTGCTCTTTCTCCTCTCCATCCTTGCACTGCTCGGCATTGGAAGCCTGGGGCTGATTGCCTCCGTGGACGGTATCCATGGTCTTGTTGGGCTTACAATGCTCGTTGTCGCTGTCCCTTTATTGCTCGGGCTGGCAGTCACGGTTGCGGCCATCGTGCTGGCATTTAAGAGCAGGGGAGAGGGGCGGCAGAATCTCATGGTCGCCTGCACTATCTGCTCTGCTGTTGGCATCTTCCTCGGCAACTGGCTGATTGGGCTGGTGGCGACCGGCTTTGCTGGTGTCGGCGTGTATCTGGCCATGCGAGGCCCCAAAAATTACAGCAGCGGGCCAATTTGACAGGCCAGAAACCGCATGGTAAGATACTTCTATCAGATAAGGAAGTATCCCAAACATACTCAACATTTTTCTAAAGATTCAAGACAGCGTATCTCATTTATGAGGATGCGCTGTCTTTTTATATATACACAAACTATATCAAAAAGGAGAATGATTTTATGCTTTTCGACACGAAAATCGAGCACCGTACCGAACCAAAGCGGCCGATTCCTGAAATGTGGAAGGAATATGTTGACCTGTTGGTAGGAACGAAACGAGTTGGAGTAAAACGGCTCCTCGGCTGGCTTCAGTCCGATATGGGAAATGGCACACTGAATTTTCTCGAAGCACCAGCATCGACACGGTTTCATGGCAGCTACGCCGGTGGATTGCTGGAGCATTCCCTCAATGTATACAAAAGGCTGTACGCTCTTCTGGCGTTTGAACTCCATAACGAGCCTGATGAAGTCAAAAAGAGTCCTGCGGCGGAATCCATGGTGGATTCTATTACCGTTGTGGCTCTGTTACATGACCTCTGTAAGGTCGGCTTCTACAAAGAGGATTGGAGCAATAAGAAAATTTACTCCGAGAATGGCTCCAAGCAGGACAAAGGAGGTCGCTTTGACTGGGTAGAGGTACACCAGTATCGCGTTCTTGATACCCATAAGTTTGGCCACGGCGCAGCGTCTATAGAGATTGCGGAGCGGTTTATGGGTATCAATGGTCTAACAGAAGAAGAAAAATATGCTATCCGCTATCATATGGGTGACTTCGCCAATGAGCGTGAGACAGGAGATGTCTATAATCGCTATCCGTTGGCCACTTTGCTGCACATGGCAGACATCGCCGCAACCTACCTCGATGAACGTGAGTGTGATGATTCTGGCGACCTCTTCTGGGCAAACCTTAACGCATTTGCCCGCCCAGTCAAAAAGGAGCCTGCAGACAATAACGGACAGGGAGGGAACGGCGATGGACAAGCCACTGAATCCACCTAATATCGACTTGACGGAGGCAGAGCGCCGTTTTGGCTTTGTGAACGCAAAGTCCAAAACCTATATCCTTCTGGAACTGCCATCTCCACTTTCCGGCATTTACATTGCCAAGGCGATGGAGGCAGACAGTACTTCCAATAGCAACCCAGCCACGGTCTATCTAGTCTGGGACAACATGGATGATTTCGATTCCGGTAAGGAGCCATCGCAAATTCTGACCAAAATTCACTGACTCAAATGGTCGCCCTTAATCGGGCGGCCATTTTCTTTTCCATGAGGACTCAGTGTAAAATTGGCAAATTTTTCAGGTTTGACTTCAATATCATGATGTGGTATAATATATTCAACTCAGATAGGTTCGTCTGAGTGAACTAATCTCCTTTAGTTACATAGGGTATGTCGGTGCCCTATCGTAACGCAATTTGTTGTATATGATGCCATTGAGCACTTGAATTTGGGCTGCTTTGGGGAAGGGTGCGGCAGCTCATTCAAATCTCGGCAGAAGCTGGGTGAATCAGCTCCTCCGGCCGCAGCAGGCAGAAGGGTTCACGGGTTTAAATCCCGTTGTCGGGACCACAGGAGGTTTACTCCACCTCCTGAACGTTTGTGTATATAGGGAAGCGGGGCAGTTCGTATGGACTGCTCCGTTTCCTTTTATTTACTCAATATTATTGACTATTTTATTGTTATATGGTATAATATTTTCTGTAAAGCAGAGCGCTTATCCCATACAAAACGCTCTTTGCAGTGTGCTCATTTATTGACTAATATAATGATTTATGGTATAATATTGTTTGAAGTTATATGACTTCATCTGTCATTTAACGGTAGTCTGCTAAAGAAGGAGAGTGATAGGAATGGCGTATAGCCAGGAGGCAACAGACCTTGACGAATTCATTTTCGGCACTGACTGTACCACAGTTGAAAGTTCCAGATAACCGGCCGTGCATAAGGGCATATACGAAGAGGTGGCCGAGTGGACGAAGGCGGCGGTCCTGAAAACCGCTGGGTGTAAAAAGCCCCGTGGGTTCGAACCCCACTCTCTTCGCCAGAGCAGGCGGACGATACCCCCTGCTTCCCGTATCTTCCACCTTTCGGAAGCGCGGGCTTCATCCAGCCCTTTGCATACAGCCAGCCCACAATCCGGGCCTGGGCTAACCACTGGGCTTTTCAAAAATAAAGATACATGCGGCTAAGTGTCTTTTGCCACGAGGCGATAGCGGCAGGCAGTTCCTGTGCGGCGAAGCATCTTGGGTGTTCTGCGGGGAGTAGTGGCCATATCAATCCGCTGAGGCCGTTTTTATACAACGAGTTGAAAAACAGCGAAAGGAAGTGTATGTGCTTTGGAGAAAATCACCCGTACTGTGACGGCGACAACCGTCCAGTATGCAGAGGCCATTGTAGAGAATGGAATCCCAACCTTCCGTCCCTGCGGGGATGAGGTAATTCCCGGCGAGATTACGGACCAGGTGAATGCCCTCCAGTATCTCAGGAAGAAGTATGGCGTCGACCGCTCTTTCGTTGTTACCGGCATGACGACCGATACAAAGAAGTATGTAATGGACCTCGCCACCTTCATTGCCACCGCAACGCCCATTGCGGTCGTTGCGAAGCAGGACGTGCCGACGGACGGCGAAGCGGATACGGACTCCGCTGATGGAACGGGCGAAAATGATAAAGCGGTCAATGCGAACGCTGATGCGGTCAACCCGGTTGTGCCTGTTGCCCCCGTCATCAACGCACCCACAAGCAATCCTCTGCCAGGCAGTCAGGCCGGAACGTATCCGGGCAGTCCTGTGACACCTCCAGCAGGAACTGCCCCGTTTGGTGCTCCTCCCACGGTGGAGACCCCCAATCAGGCACCTATTAACGGGACCTACCCTGGTTTCTCGGCTCCGCAGTGAGCTCTTATCCGCTGGGTGGACACCCACCCGGCGGACATACGCTGGTGTAGCTCAGCAGGCAGAGCGACGCACTCGTAATGCGTAGGTCGACGGTTCAAATCCGTCCTCCAGCTCCAAAAATTGAATTAACCACGGAGGACACAGCATGGAGGAACTGAACCTTCAGGTGAAAACTCTGCACACCTATCCATTGCCAACGGCACAGTATGTGGCTCGTACGATTCTGAAATGGGCCTGGATAGTGGTATGTGTACTTCTCTTTTTCAGTAGTGTCCTACTGGGTGGAGAGGACATTTTCGACGGATGGCTCCGGTTCATTCTGGCCCCCAGCATTGTTGTGCTATTCATCCTCTTCAAAACTAGACCGGCAAGAGAATGGGTCGATACACCAGTCTGCTTCCGCCTTTACCCGGACGAATTTGAGTATGTCTACCAGAAGATGCCAATTTTCCACGCAAGCGGGGCCATGTCATTCGTTGAGAAGACCTACCGGATGAAGTACAGAGCCCTGACAGAAGTTGTTTGGGGCCAAAGGCCAGTTCTCGATAGCGTTGATTTCTACGGGAAAATGGATGTGTTGTCCATCCGGTATCAGGGTGACGAGAAAGCGACATCCCCCCACGTTTCCAAGAAAAACGTAGACGGCGTTTTCCGGCTCTATATGACCGCAGAACAGTCTGCAGAGTATCTGCCTTTGATTTGTGAAAAACTCCACTGGTCCATGGATAGAGTCACATGCCACGGCACCAGGGCCATGGAAGGCCAAAGCACTAAGTAACGAGGAGATTTTGACATGGATACGATTTGGACCGACAGGAAACGGCACTTTGGACTACCCATCAGTTTCACAAAGTACAGCCTGAGCGAAGACCGCCTTTTCCGAGAGACGGGACTCTTGAATCTTAATGAGGAGGAAGTCCTGCTGTATCGGGTCCGGGATGTATCCTTGTCACGTTCTCTGTGGCAGCGCATCTTCGGTGTGGGGACGATAACTGTCCATTCATCCGATAAGACCTCTCCGACCCTGGAAGTCATCAATGTGAAGGACTCCAAGTCTGTAAAGGAACTCATCTTCACAAATGTTGAAAAAGCAAAGGAAGAACGCCGCATGAGAGCGACAGAACTTCTGGATGATGGCGCGGAGGACAGCGATTTTGAAGTGGAGTGATGGCAGGTATGGACACGCTGCAATTTCCCATTGTGCCCCTCGATTTTGACGAGGTGGCGCAGATACTTGATAACATTGTAGATAATGATTTTCCTGAGGAGATGTATCGCGGCCTGACTGGTGGCATCTACTTAGTGCCGGAAGAGAAGCACAATGCCCGGATTCCTTCAAATCGCTACTATGTTCTCGGAGAGTATCGGCGCAACCGTATCATGGGAAACTGCATCTTCGTCTACTACGGTTCCTTTCGGAAATTATACCCGAGGGCTTCCAGGGAACAGGCGATTACTATTTTGCATGGGACCGTTGGCCACGAGCTGCGGCATCACATGGAAGGCCGGGCAGGGGAGAGGGGGCTGGAAATCGAAGATGAGATTTTTGTCCAGCGAGCGCTTCGGCGCTTAGGTGTCCGCCCCGGATGGAGGTAAATCAGATGAGCGTGAAAAAGCGTAAAAAGGACAGCCAGATAGTGGCCAGCAAGGGCACGGGAAAGGCTCAGGCACTCTCTGCCGGTATCGCCCGAATGCAAAAGGCTGGATATAAGTTTGTAGTCATCGACAGTAAGGAATTTGAGAGAGAGGTCAAATCTCTGCTGGTATAGCTCAGTTGGCAGAGCACGTGATTTGTAATCTCGGGGTCGTGGGTTCGAGTCCCTCTACCAGCTCCATGGCACATATTTTGTGCCTGTATTCCATTCTCCCATTTCCTCTTCTCTATTCTCTTATGCCATTCGCACCAAGCGTAATCATCACGGCCGCCATGGGGCAGGGTGCAGCGGCCATTTCATATTGGGGTGTCGCCAAGTGGTAAGGCAAGGGACTTTGACTCCCTCATTCGCTGGTTCGAGTCCAGCCATCCCAGCCATCTCCTATTAGGAGGAAATTGCATATGCAGGCAGAGGTCATCCAAACAGATGTGGGATTGTCCCCGCAGTACGAAATACGGCGTAATAGCATCCTAATTGGTCACGCAGAGATTTCCCATCTGGTTCCAAGTATGTCTCCCTGCAATTTGGAACTGCTTGACCAACACCTGTCCCTGATGTCCGACTTGTCGTATCAGAGCCAACAGGCTGAATCTGGCTTTTTGAGCCGCCTCCTGCGGCTTGGAGCGCCTATGGAACAATCCTATAAGGTCACGAGAAACACACGCTCCATTGGACGTATCTACCCCTTCAAAGAGCAGTACAGACCGGGCAAAAGGGTTACATGCCGCGCAATCGAACTGAATTGCCTGCACTACACCGTTTACCACGTTGGCCATGGTAAGGATGGGACGAACTATCCTATCTATGAGGGAGAACACCAGATTGCTCTGGTGAAAAAGCCTACCACGGTGCGCAATGGGTATGACACCTATGGCATCGTGGCTCTGGATGATGACTCTCTTCTCCTCGCTGTGCTTTTCGCTCTGTATGAGGATATCCGCGAGCACACCTACAACAATCTCCACGCAGGTCCGGCAGTGCGAGTTACTGCCTCATCAACGACCAATCCATATCTTCTGAAAAGAGATGACCCTGATTTTGAGGCAAGAGCAACCTAAAGCGTCCCGGTAGTTCAATGGCAGAACATCCACGTTGGAGTATGCTGGTTTAAATCCAGTCTGGGGCACGCACGCTGTCTGCGGGCAGTCTGTTGCATAATGACGGGTTGACCGTGAGCCCGCCCCGGTTTCGGGGACCTCGCTAAACATCGCGGTCTGGACGAATAAAGTAGGGACGGGCCTACCTCATCCTTGGGGTGGTTAAAGATGGCCCGGGGCGCAGCAGGTGGGGCTGTTCCAAACACACATGCCTCTGTAAGCTCAGTGGCAGAGCTTTCAGCATATGAAGGACGCCGGTTCGAATCCGGCCAGGGGTGTATCCGTTTTTTCACTCTAATATGAAGTCGACCGTGAGCTTCCCCCACAGGCCGTTCTGCGGGGACTCCTTACATCCATCGCGGTCTGGACGAACAAAGTAGGGACGGGTCTACCTCATCTATGGGGTGGTTAAAGATGGCCCGATGCCCGGCAGGTGGGGCCGGGAGACACGCCAAGATGGTGGAATGGCAGACACGGCAGGCTCAAACCCTGCTGTCGGTAACGGCATGAGGGTTCGAGTCCCTCTCTTGGCACCACACGCCGGAGTGGCGTAATTGGCAGACGCCCGGGACTTAAAATCCCGTGGGAACACTCCCGTTCCGGTTCGAACCCGGTCTCCGGCACCATTTCTTCTCATATATCGCGGGGTAGAGCAGTTGGCAGCTCGCAAGTCTCATACGCTTGAGGCCGGTGGTTCGAGTCCACCCCCCGCACCCAGTGCCGGATTTATCCCGGCTGATGTGGGCGTGGCAGATTCCCCACAAAGAATGACAACGCTCGCTGAAAACTACCGTACCCGATGCGTCGGGGCCAGTATGACCGGAAGATACCCGGGGCTATATCTTTGCGGAGGATAGTTGCTGGTAGGCGTGACAATCTAAGCGGGAATTGCGACACCGTAAACAGCAGGGAGGGAGACGTATCGCTACTCTATACCTGATGGTCGGCATCCCGGGGGCAGGGAAAACCACTTGGGCCAAAGAGCACCCTCAGTATGTATATGTGGGCTCCGACGAGATTCGGAAAGAGCTTTTTGGCAAAGAACTGACCGTGCGTGGATACCGGAAAGTCCATCGTTTGATGATGCAGCGAGCAATCTCCCACCTCGAATCTGGACATGATGTTGTAATGGATTCAGCCCATGTCAGCATCCGCGCTCGGAAGAAAGTCCTGAAAGGACTCCCACCCGGCATTGATGTGGTCGCGGTACATATCGACACGGCTGTTCCGCAGGCCCTCAAGAACAACCGTATGCGGGACCGGCATGTACCGCGTATTGGCATCATGTTTCTCGGCAAAAAGTTAGAAGTGCCGTCGGAGGGAGAGGGTTTTGCGAAGGTCCTGCACATAACAAAA
The DNA here is from genome assembly GCF_026169115.1 of Intestinimonas sp. Classification (GTDB taxonomy): domain Bacteria; phylum Bacillota; class Clostridia; order Oscillospirales; family Oscillospiraceae; genus Intestinimonas. Next base: position 12,043 of record NZ_JAPFEA010000023.1, read on the forward strand.
GACTTCACTTGACTATTTAAAACGCAGAAGTGGTGGAATTGGTAGACACGCCAGCTTGAGGGGCTAGTGGCCCATGCGGCTCGTACGGGTTCGACTCCCGTTTTCTGCACCAGATATGGGCCTTTAGCTCAGTTGGTTAGAGCAGGAGGCTCATAACCGTCCGGTCCTGGGTTCGAACCCCCGAAGGCCCACCAGAAAATTCGAGGAGGTCATGTTGTGCTCAAGAAAATCCTGTGCATATCCGCCGCCGCGCTTGCGCTGGCTGTTTCTTTGACGGCCTGCAGCACGTATTTAGAGAAGTCCGGTACATACGATGTTGAGACCGGCGACCGCGTGAAAATCACGGTCGATGCCAAAGCGGGCTATGACATCACGCTGGAGGCTCCGTTCGTCATCTCTAAGGATGACGAGACGATTCTGAATGGCACGTTCCTGTACAGCGAATATCTGGAAGAGTACAAGAGCGCCTATGAGGCCGAACCCACCGCATCCCTGGTAGATGAAGGGGAGAAGGATGGGAACAAGTACTTCTGCTACGCAGTCGGTGATGAGTACGATTACTTCGTGAAAGTAGGCGACTCCAATACCGCAGTCATCCTGGCTTCAACCGCAAGCGAGGAGAAAGCAAGCGCGGCGTTCAACTCCACCGTTATCTCACTGGAAGAGTAACCATTTGGGGGAAGGCCATCATCATGTATGCCGGTCTCCCCGCATATGTCCCTGTAGTTTGATTGGCAGAACTGTTTGCCAAAGTGCAGCAATGCCGACAGACAGATGCCGGTTCGAATCCGGCCTGGGACTTGCGCGTTCCATCGTATTAGATGTACGCATTAGCTATGGGTTGGCTGTGAGCCCCCCCCTGCGCGCAGGAATGCCGCAGGGACTCCGATAACCATATCGCAGCCTGGACGAACAAAGTAGGGACGGGCCTACCTCCCCCTGTGAGGTGGCAAAAGATGGCCCGAGTCACGGTAGGTGGGACCGTGTGTATATCGCGGAGTAGAGCAGTGGTAGCTCGCCTGGTTCATACCCAGGAGGCCGCCGGTTCGAGTCCGGCCTCCGCAACCAGCCCCTTTTGGGGCATTCTCTCCCCCTCATTATATGGCGGCCTGGTCTTTGCACCTGCTTTCAACCTCCCCACCAGGCCGCCGCTCCTTGGGGACATAGCTCAGTTGGCAGAGCGATGGCTTTGCAAGCCATAGGCCGTGGGTTCGAGCCCCACTGTCTCCACCATGGCACCAAAGGTGCCGCAATTCCGAGCTGACTGGGAGTTTGCTTCACCTAAGCGGAGCCTCTCGCCTCTGACCTCCGTTGCTGCACTCTTCGGACAATGGGGCCTATGGTAAACCGCCCATGGCACTGGCAGATGACCGGCACGGTTTGGAAGCATCCTTGCGCGGGTCTCTCCCCGCGCCGCAGCCTGATGACTGCACATAAGTCGGGCGAAATCAAAGGAGCCGCCGTGGGTGTCGGCAAGTACGAAATTGGCATCTACAGCGTATTCCGTGTGGCGGAATCAGACGCAGCCAAACTGACCGGGGTGCAACGGAAGGGGCGGTGTCAGTGAAAAACTGGCGTGGGTGGTATGAGCAAGTTCGATGAGCTTGTCCCATTGCGACGTCAGTCGCATTGCTCAAAATCTACTCCACGGAATTGCTGTCACTAGGAGGCCATCCGATTTGCCGGGTGGCCTCCTTTTCAAAAATTGCGTAATATATTGTTATATGGTATAATATATCAAGAGGTGATACCTGTGATTGACCTGCTCAAAAAGGTAACGGAAAACCAGCGTTTCCGCATTATCGCCTACCTAGCCGGGGGCGCAATCGCGGTAATTCTACTCTGCTTTCTCATCATTTCTATCATAAACGGTGGGGAAAAGATTACTGACGATATTGTAGTGACTGCCTACTCTGAGGATGATGTTCAAAATGCGGAAGAGTCTGGTGTTTTCTGCAAATCCATTCTCTCTACCAAAATTGACTCCGATGTCACAGGCGGGAAAACAGTCGTGATGACCTCATCCAGGGAGTATGAGGATTACCTTGACAGATACGATGATATTTCAGTCGTAGAGCCAGAGCAAGTCCCCATCGTGGAAGACTGGTTTTCCGCTGGGTACTACGCAATCGTCGTATCCACCGACCAGTACGAGTTGCCGGTCAATTTGACCGCTTTAGCGAAATATGTTGATGCTGACGGAAATGTGAAAATCCTGGTCGGCCCGTCGGACATCAACCCTGAATTCGTTTATAGCCAAGACCTTGATTCCTGTAAGCAGGCATCCGTGGTCATCTTCCTTGACCAGGAGCTTATCACGGACGCTCCAAGTATCACAATCATGTTTATGCAATAAGCCACATTGACGAGGGAGGGGATTCTTGTGGCAAGAGGCGAGTGTATCTTAGAGCCTGGCCCGAATAGCTGGCTGAACCTGTCTGCCAGTCTTCTGTCCAAGGAAGGAAAGGCTATTGTAACATCAGACCCGGACATACAGCGAGGCACCGTTGAAGCGCTGCAGGCTCTTGAGCCGACCAATATGGACGAATACCCGTTTTACTTTTCGGATGACGAAAAAGAGAGCGATATTGGGATGGCTACCCTGTCCATGTGTATCCGGGAAAATCCCTATGCAACCATGGCGGAACTCGTGGCCAGGTATTCTGATGCCAGAAACGTGCCATATGCGCATGTGGCCACAGTACTGAATGAAATCCGGCGGAGCACCGGATTTACCATGTACCTCCGCAACAGGGGAGACAATACATTCCAGGCAGTTCAGTGGACCCCGGCAAAGGTCCCAGCAAATATGACACTGCTCCCTCCGCCTAAGCGCCGGGCATGAGATAGGGGGGAGCACCATGAAAATACCGCTTGCTCTGCTAAAGGGCGCAATACTTGGCTTGGTTTTGATTGGGGCCGTGTATTTTCTTCGAGAATGCTATGAGCCTATTTCTGATACCTTGACCCATATTCCAGATATCATATTTAGAGGGTATCACCCGGAAACTCTGGATGACGATTTCTCTATACTTTTTTGTGGTTGGATTATCACTGAGAGTGTACTTATGTGTATGCTCCCAAAATGTAACGAAGAAGAGTAAAAGTTCTTAGAGGGGCTATTTCCATGAAATATGAAGTTCCAATTTGGGAAAAGGCCAATCTTACACTGGAAGAGGCGGCCGCTTATTTTGGTATAGGAATCAATAAGATAAGACAGCTCACAAATGAAAAAAACTGCCCGTTTGTACTGTGGTGCGGCAGCAAAAGACTCATCAAGCGAAAGGCTATGGAGGATTATCTTTCAAAAGAATATTCCATATAGCTGGTGCTTCGCCATGGGCAAACGCTGGACAAAGAGAACATCTCGGGGTATAATTCACCTGAGCGTGTTCTCTTTGCTGTTATTATGAGGGGGTTAAAATCTTTGGCAGTGGAGAGACGAAAAGATAGTAAGAACAGGGTTTTAAAGGAGGGCGAATACCAAAGGGCAAACGGAACGTTTGAGTATAAATGGCGAGACCGGCGGGGGAATAGGCATTCTGTATATGCCAAAACCCTGCAAGAGTTGCGTGAAAAAGAGGTTGATGTATTAAGAGATGTTCTTGACGGAATCCGACCGGAAAACTGCAAGTTGACCATCAATGACCTATATGAAAACTGGGTAAGGCTAAAACGTGGACTTAAGGACAATACATTCCAGAACTATCAATATATGTATCGCCAATACGTCCAACCAGATTTCGGTCGTTCAAAAATTGTTGAGCTAAAGCGAAGCGACATACGTGCATTTTATAATCACTTGAAAGATGAGTGCCATCTAAAGACATCAACAGTGGATTGTGTTCATACTGTAATGCACCAAGTCCTTGAGCTAGGAGTTGAGGATGGGTATATACGGTATAACCCTGCTGATAATGCTTTAAAGGAGTTGAAAAGGGCACATGCTAATGACACAGTTAAACGAAAGGCACTGACACTGGAAGAACAGGAAATTTTTGAAAATTTTCTTAGGCAACCAGGGGAATTTAACAAGTGGTATCCTATCTTTACCGTGATGCTATGGACCGGAATGCGCGTAGGGGAAGTCACTGGCCTTCGATGGTGTGACATCGACCTTGAAAAAGAAAAGATTGACATTAACCACACTCTCGTATATTATGACAAGGGCCAAAATAAGGGGCTAAGTTTCGCTGTCAACACACCAAAAACCAAGAGCGGTAGGCGTGTCATAGATATGCTTCCACAGGTTAAAGAGGCGTTCCTACAGGAAAAAAGAAATCAAGAGGAATTTGGAATCAAGTGTACAGTCACGATAGATGGGTACACTGACTTCATTTTCATAAACCGCTACGGCGGCACACAGCACCAGGGAACCCTCAATAAAGCCTTGCGACGTATCATCCGAGATTGCAACTACGCACTCATGGATGCGAACAGTGGGGACAGTGATAATCTTGTGCTGTTGCCTAAATTTAGCAATCACTCATTGCGGCACACCTTCACAACTCGCATGTGTGAAGCCGGAGTGAAAGTTAAAGCCATGCAGGATATTCTGGGTCACGCTGATTCAAGGACCACAATGGACATCTACGCGGAAGCAACACCAGACCTGAAACGGGAGGAAATGAACCGATTAGGTGCGTACTTCTCAAAGGGTAGCGGCCAGACGTAACTTACGACCAACTTACGACAGGCTTACGACTAAATATGTTGAGTTATGTAGAGTACCAAAAACAGACGGGCGTGATTGGAGTTGAGGAATAATGGCTGTGAAGGGATACGTAGAGTTATGCCAAATTGCGCTTTTATTCCCCACCATGAAGCCCCTGGACTAAAGCCCCGGCACATCGATCAGACCTGAGATGGTCCGATCGCCAGCGGAGCCGTGCAAACGGGAGACGGACACAGGCGAGCCTGTCACGGAGAACGTGGCGGGCTCGCCTTTTTCGGCGGCGGGGCCGGGGAACAGGCCCGTTGACTTGCAACTCTTGACCACGTGTGCTATACTTGCTTTCACGTTGAACGCCCCTCCGCGCTGCGAAAGCGCCCTCTGTGTATCAATAAGGAGGCATCCTACCGTGCTGTTTTATCCCGTTCAGGCGCTGCGCAGGCGTTTGAGCAGTATGCGAAACCTGAACCCGGCCCGAATTGTGGTAGTCTCCTTCGGTATCATCATTCTGGTGGGGACCCTGCTGTTGATGCTGCCGATTTCCAGCCGGGACGGGCAGTCCACCGATCTCGTCACCTGCCTCTTTACGGCCACCTCGGCCTCCTGTGTCACCGGTTTGATCCTGGTGGACACCTGGGCCCATTGGACGCTGTTCGGACAGTTTGTGATCCTGGTCATGATCCAGCTGGGCGGATTGGGCTTCATGACGGTCATCACCACCATATCCCTCGCCCTCCACCGGCGGATCGGACTCTCGGAGCGGCTCATCATGGTCTCCACCCTGAACCTCAATGATATGGACGGCGTGGTCCGGGTGGTGCGACATGCGCTGCTGGGGACCCTCCTCGTCGAGGGGACGGGCGCGGTGGTCCTGAGCCTGTGCTTTTTCCCGGAGTTCGGACTGGCCGGGGGGCTGTGGCGGGGCATCTTCCACGCCGTCTCCGCGTTTTGCAACGCCGGCTTTGATCTGCTGGGCAGCCGGGGGGAGTTCACCAGTCTCATCTCCTACAACGGCAACCCGGTGGTCCTCCTCACCATCCTGTGCCTCATCGTCATCGGCGGCCTGGGCTTTTTCGTCTGGGAGGACCTGCTCCGCCATTGGCGGGAGCCCAAGCGGCTGTCCTTTTACAGCAAGCTGGTCCTTGTGATGACAGGGGCCCTCATCCTGGGGGGCGCGGTCTTCTTTCTCGGGGTGGAGTGGGACAACCCCGCCACCCTGGGGAGCATGCCCTGGTGGAAAAAGCTCCTCAACGCCCTCTTTCAGTCGGTGACCCTCCGCACCGCCGGCTTTGACTCCATCGGACAGGGCGGGCTCCGGGACAGCTCCCTGGCCATGGCCTGCATCCTGATGCTCATCGGCGGCTCCAGCGGCTCCACCGCCGGCGGCTTGAAGACCAGCACGGTGGGCGTCCTGCTGCTCACCATGCGGGCGGGACTGGCCGGACGGGAGGAGGTCACCATCCGCAAACGGACCATCTCCCAGCGCAGGGTCATGACCGCGCTGACCCTGACCATCATCGTGGCCGTTTTGTTCCTGGGCGTCGCCATGACGGTCTCTCTGGCCGACGAGGTCCCCTTCCTCGCGGCGGCCTTTGAAGCGGCCTCCGCTCTGGCCACCGTGGGCGTCACCGTGGGCATCACCCCCGGCCTGAGCCTTTTCAGCCACATGATACTCATCGTCGTCATGTTCCTGGGCCGGGTGGGGATCATGTCCTTCTCGGTGGCCTTCCTGGCCAGACGCAAAAATGCGGCCAAGATCCGCTATCCCATGGCAGATATTATGATCGGGTGAGCGGTGTACCGCCCGGACCGAAAAAGGAGCTGTGAACTATGAGGACATATGTCGTGATCGGCCTGGGCCGGTTCGGGACCGCCGTGGCCACCGAGCTGTGCCGTCTGGGCCATGAGGTCCTGGCCATCGACGACTCAGAGGACCGGGTCCAGAACATCTCCAGCCAGGTGACCCACGCCGTGGCCGGGGACGCCCGGGACCCCGCCGTGCTCCGGGCCCTGGGGGTGCGCAATTACAACTGTGCCATTGTGGCGGTGGCCGACGATGTGGGCAACAGCGCCCTCATCACCATGAATTTGAAGGAGCTGGGGGTGCGGCAGGTCATCGCCAAGGCCCAGAGCCATGTCCATCAGAAGGTACTCCAGAAGATCGGCGCCGATAAGGTGGTCTTCCCAGAGCATGAGATGGGAATGAAGCTGGCCCAGAACCTGTCCAGCTCCAACATCCTTAATTTTATTGAGCTCTCCGACGACTTCGGCATCGTGGAGCTGGCCGTCCCCCGGTCCTGGGTGGGGCAGTCCCTCCGCACCCTGGACGTGCGGGCCAAATACCGGGTGAACATCATCGCCATTCGGCGGGACGGGGACGAGCATGACCTGGAGGTGGCGCCCGGCGCCGACTACGTCCTCTCTGCCAGAGACGTGGTGGTCACCCTGGGCAGAAACGAGTATATTGACCGGCTCCACGACCTGTAAGCGTGGGAGAGAGGAGGCAGACCGTTGGAAGAGATCACCAGCCGTGCAAACCCATTGGTGGGGCAGATCCGGAAGCTGAACGGGGCCCGGTCTGCCCGCCGGGACCAGGGGCTCTTTGTCTGTGACGGGCCCAAGCTGCTGGCGGAGGCCGTCCGGGCCGGTGCGGAGCTCACTGCCGTGCTGGAGGACGGCAGCCGTCCCTGCCCGGCGCCCGAGGGCATCCGGCGGGTCCGGGTGCCGGGAGACCTCTTAAAAAGCATCTCCACCACCGAGACCCCACAGGGGGTCCTTTTCCTGTGCCGTCAGCCCGACCTGACCCTGCCGGAGACCCTGCCCGGCAGCCGGTATCTGGTCCTGGACGGGGTCCAGGACCCGGGAAACGTGGGCACCATCTGGCGGACCGCCGACGCCTTCGGCGCCGATGGTCTCATCCTGCTGCCCGGCTGTGCCGACCCCTTTTCCCCCAAGACTGTGCGGGCCACCATGGGGGCCTGCTTCCGGCTGCCGGTGTGGGAGACCGACCTGGAAGGGCTGCTCTGCGCCCTGGACCGGACCGGTCTGTCCCTTTACGCCACCGCCCTCCGGGCGGACACCGACGATGTGCGCCGGGCAGAGCTGGGGCACTGCGCTGTGGTCATTGGCAGTGAGGGGCGAGGGGTCTCCCAGGCGGTGCTGGACCGGTGTGCCGGCACGCTGAAAATCCCCATGCGGCAGCGGTGCGAGTCCCTCAACGCGGCGGTGGCCGCCGCAGTGGTGCTGTGGGAGATGGCCAGACCGCTGCTGTAAGAGAATCCGAAGGTCAGAGAGGAGGGGGCGCGCGATGGCGGCGCTGAAATACTGGCTGTGGCTCTCCACCCGAAAGGGCGTGCGGCCGGAGCAGACCGGACGGCTGCTGGAGCACTTCGGCACGCCGGAACGGGCCTACTATGCCGACCCGGAGGAATACGACCTGGTGGAGGGCCTCACCCCCGCCGCACGGAACGCCCTGCGGGACAAGTCCCTGGAGCGGGCGGACGCCATTCTGGGCGAGTGTGACCGCCTCGGGGTGCGCATCCTCACCTTTGGAGACGCCGATTATCCAGACCGACTCAAAAACATTTATGACCCGCCCGCCGTCCTCTATGTGAAGGGGCGTCTCCCCGCCTTTGATGAGGAGATCGCCGTGGCGGTGGTGGGCAGCCGGAAGCCCTCGGCCTATGGCCGGTGGATGGCCGGCAAGCTGGGCATGGAGCTGGCGGCCCACGGCGCGCTGGTGGTCTCGGGCATCGCCCAGGGGCTGGACAGCGAGGCGCTGAAGGGGGCGCTCCGGGCTGGCGGCGCCGTGGTGTCGGTGCTGGGCTGCGGGGTGGACGTCCACTACCCCAGAGAGAACCGCTGGCTCTATGAGGATGTGGCTGCCCACGGGGCCCTCATCAGCGAGTACCCGCCGGGGACGGAGCCGGAGGGCTGGTTCTTTCCCGTCCGCAACCGCATCATCAGCGGCCTGAGCCTGGGCGTGGTGGCGGTGGAGTGCGGCCTTCGGAGCGGCACCATGTCCACCGTGAAGCAGGCCCTGGACCAGGACCGGGACATCTTCGCCGTGCCCGGGCCGGTGACCTCCCTCCTCAGCGAGGGGCCCCACCGCCTGATCCAGCAGGGGGCCAAGCTGGTCACCGGCGGGGCGGACATTCTGCGGGAGTATGCCGATCTCTACCCCGGACGGCTCCGCATCCCCGACCAGCCCCTGACCCAGGAACCGCCGCCCCCGGCGGAGGAAGGGGCCCCGGAGGACGCTGCCGCGCCGGAAGAAAGGGAGCCTGCCGACGAAAAGGGCGTTGACAAGGGGGCGCAGCAGGCATATATTGACAGAAGCGGTCTGACCGACGATCAGATCGATCTCCTCCTGGCCCTGGCGGGCGGGAGACACACCGCAGATGAGCTGGTAGATCTGACCCAGATCCCAGCCCGGCGGGTCCTCTCCGCCCTGACCATGCTCCAGCTCCTGGGCCATGTGAGAGAGCATCCGGGCCGGCGCTTTGAGGCCGCCGTCCGGCTGCGGACAGGGGAAGAGTCGTAACGCGCGGCTGTACGCGCACAAAGGATAGAAACTCCACTGGAGGTATACTGTGGCAAAAACGAATTTAGTGATCGTAGAGTCGCCCGCCAAGGCCAAGACCATCGGCAAGTACCTGGGGCCGGGCTATGAGGTCAAGGCATCCATGGGCCATGTCCGGGACCTGCCCAAGAGCAAGCTGGGGGTGGACGTGGAGCACGGCTTTGAGCCGGACTACCAGCCCATCAAGGGGAAGGAAGAGGTCATCTCCGACCTGAAGAAGGCGGCCAAGGGGAGCGAGAAGGTCTTCCTGGCCACCGACCCGGACCGGGAGGGGGAGGCCATCTCCTGGCACCTGAAAGAGCTTTTGAGCATCCCCGACGACAAGACCTACCGGGTGACCTTCAACGAGATCACCAAGAAGGTGGTCAGCGAGTCCATCGCCGCCCCCCGGGCCATTGACCGGGACCTGGTGGACGCCCAGCAGGCCAGGCGTATCCTGGACCGCATCGTGGGCTATGAGCTCTCGCCCCTTCTTTGGAAGAAGATCCGCCGGGGCCTGTCTGCGGGCCGGGTGCAGTCAGTGGCCACCCGCCTGGTGTGCGAGCGGGAGGAGGAGATCCGGGCCTTCCAGCCCCAGGAGTACTGGTCCCTGGACGTGGACCTCTCCCGCATCGCCCCCAACCAGGGGGCCTTTACCGCCGCCTTCCACGGGCGGGAGAAGAAGCAGGAGCTCCACAGCGAGGCGGAGGTCCAGGCCGTGGTGGATGCTGTCAAGGAGGCTCCCTTTGCGGTGTCCAACGTCAAGCGGCAGGACAAGACCCGCTCTCCCGCGCCCCCCTTCATCACCTCCACCCTCCAGCAGGAGGCCAGCCGGAAGCTGAACATGACCCCCCGCCGGACCATGGCGGTGGCCCAGCAGCTCTATGAGGGCGTGGACATCCAGGGTGAGGGGACCGTGGGCCTCATCACCTATATGCGTACCGACTCCCTGCGCCTTTCCGAGGAGGCCCTGGCGGCGGCCAAGGAGATGATCGTCAGCCGGTACGGAAAGGCTTACTACCCGGAAAAGACCCGGCATTTCAAGGCCAAATCCGGCGCTCAGGACGCCCACGAGGCCATTCGCCCCTCTGATGTGCGGCTGACCCCGGAGGACATCAAAAAGGACCTGACCAGCGAGCAGTACCGCCTTTACAAGCTGATCTGGAGCCGGTTCCTGGCTTGCCAGATGGCCAACGCCGTCTATGACAGCGTCTCCATCGAGGTGGAGTCGGCGGGCTACCGCTTCCGGGCCAACCACTCCTCCCTCAAATTCTCCGGCTTCACCGCCGTCTATGTGGAGGGGAAGGACGAGGAGGATGAGGTGAAGCAGTCCCCTCTGCCCGACCTGAAGGAGGGAGAGGAGCTGAAGCTCACCGGAACCAAACCGGAGCAGCACTTCACCCAGCCCCCCAGCCGGTACAGCGAAGCCACCCTCATCAAGGCCCTGGAGGAGAAGGGCATTGGCCGCCCCTCCACCTACGCCCCCACCATCTCCACCATCCTGGAC
>NZ_JAPFEA010000059.1 GCF_026169115.1 Intestinimonas sp.
GACAGCATGACTTTGATTTCCGGCAGCAGCCCCTGAACCTGTGTGTAATTTCGTTTCCGCATAACGATACCCCCTGATGTAGTCTATTTTCCTACATCAGGGGGTATTTTGTCACTGTCCGTTTTTACTGGTTCAGTTCACATATAGTGGGGTTTTGTTCATTACTGGTCTACCTTTGACAGTTCCTGCTGGAAACAGATGAAACGAGGAACACAACATTGGCCGTTTTTTCGCAAATGTTTTCCGCCGCAACTCCTATGTACTTATTTGGAGGAATTGCAAGGCTGGTGGAAAGTCAACCGAATTATGCAGGCAGAGCCACGATGGTTGCCATGCAAGTGATAGCGCTTGTTTACATGATTATTGTTTTTTGCATTGGAATTTATTTGGAAAAGAGGAAGAAATCTTAAATGCGAAAAGTGGTGGGAAATCTTTTTAGTTGCTTGCCAACTCCCAGTTTGTCTATGTGTTGAGAAAAGGCGGGCGCATCGTTTAAGATGTTCCCGCCTTTGTCATACCTGTTTTGTTGTTCAGTCTGCTGCTGTGCTTTCCACTCAGCAAACTCCCGCTGCCCCTCCTCGCGCTTGAAAAACTTCTGTATCCCGATCTAGTTCCCGGTGATTTGTGTGCTTCCACCCCCCTGCCTTATTGATTTTCGGGATTGACAAAATGAGGTGTTGGCTTTACAATCTCGACAGTCATAGTGCAATATGCCTGAACAGAGAAAGGGAGTATGAGATAGATGGAGCTTCGTCGTTTGCGTGTCCCCCAGGGCGCCGCCTTTGAACGTGCCATGCAGCTATACAGCATCAGCTTTCCGCCCCACGAACAGCGTGAGCCCGCCTCTCAGGCGGACTGCATGGGACTGGAGGAATATCATTTCGAGCTCGTCTATGACGGTCCGACCTGGGCAGGGATCATCCTGTACTGGGAGACCGACGCCTTTCTCTATATAGAGCATTTTTGCATGTTCCCGGAGCTGCGGGGAAAGAACTACGGACGCAGGGCGCTGGACTGTCTTGCGAAAAAAGGCAAGACCATGATCCTGGAGATCGATCCGCCGGAGGACGCCATTTCGATTCGGCGCAAAGGCTTCTATCTGCGTTCTGGCTTTGTCCCCACCCCCTTTCCCCATGTGCATCCCCCCTATCACGCCGGCAACGATGGCCATACGCTGGTCGTCATGTCTCATCCAAAGGCGTTGACAGAGGACGTCTATCGGGCGTTCTATGTGTATTTGAAGGATCACGTCATGAAAGGGTGCGGTACTCTCCCCTGCTGTCCCACAATATGATTCCGCCGTAAGACAAAAAGCGGGGCTGCTGCAAAATCTTGCAGCAGCCCCGCTTTTTTGTGTTTTCAGCTTACAGCAGAGTCACGACGCAACGCGTCCTCACTTTTGCAGGAAGCGGGCCAGGATGGTGGCGACCTCGGCGCGGCTGGCAGCCCCGGTGGGATCCAGCAGGTTGCCGGTCTTGCCGGTAATCAGGCTGTTCTTCACAGCCCAGCCCATGGCCTCAGAGGCCCAGGTGTGCACAGACTCAGCGTCGGCAAAATCGGTGAGCGCGTTGCCGGTGGTGTCCATGCCCTTGAACTTGGCATAGTTGTAAAGGAACACTGCGATCTGCTCCCGGGTAACGTTGGCAGTGGGCGCAAAGCCGTTACCAGTACCGGAAGTGATCTTCTCCTGCACAGCCCAGCCCACAGCGTCGGTGTACCAGGTATCGGCAGGCACGTCGGCAAAGGTGGGAGCGGAGGCGGCAGGGGTACCGGCCATCCGGTGGAGCACGGTCACCAGCATGGCCCGGTCCACGGAGAGCGCGGGGGCAAAGGTGGTGGCAGAGGTGCCCTTGAACAGGCCCTGATCCACCATGTACCGGATGCTGTCGGCAGCCCAGTGATTGGCAGGCACATCCTCAAAGCTGTTGCCGCCGTCCACGTTGGGCAGAGCCATGGGGGCGTCGGCCATGACCTTGGTGTAGATGGCGTTGGTGGCATAGGTGTACTCGTCACGCTGGAACGCCTTGTTGGTGATGCTGTTGCCGAAGATGGTCAGGTCCAGCTTGCCGTCGTTATAGGCAATGGCCTCCACCTGGCCGGACATCTGGATGGCGTCGGGAGAGCAGCCGGAGATCATGTAGTCGCCGACCTCGCCGTCCTCACACTGAATGAGGATGGTGGTGTTGTCGTTTTCCAGGATCTTGCCGCCGATAGAGACAGCGTCCACGGCGTAGATGACATTGTCCTCGTCAGCCACATGGTTGGCGGTAATCAGGCTGTCATCGGGATAGGTGACATAGTGGAGCATGTCGCCGTCGGGATAAGCGGGCTCAAAGCCATGGTTATTGAGCAGGTTCTCAGCGATGTAGGAGATGGGAGCCATACCGGTGGAGATGTAGGGAGTACCGCTCTTCACAGCGGCCAGCACGTCCTTCTCCGTCTCGGGGTTATTGCTCAGGGCGGCGGTGCCGATGATAACGTCCGCCTTGTCGGGATCGTCAGTGATCTTGAAGTTCATCTGCTTGGTGTAGACGAACAGGTCCTGCATGGCGTTGCCGTTGCGGTGCATGGAGTCATACTTGGTGGAGCCATAGCCCTCACTGAACCAGTCAGCATAGTAGCCGCTGGTGATCTTGGCATCATGGAAGTCCTCGAACAGGCCCACAATGTAGAGGGTGGGCTGGCTGAGCTGGCGGGCGTCAGGCATGGACTCCACGCCGGTGGCGGACAGGCTGTACTTATCCCGCACGGTGAGGAAGTCATTGTAGCCCATGACGAAGTCGCCCTTGTAGGCGCCGCTGACCACCATGCCCACAGCACGGTTGGCAGCCAGGAGGTCGTTGACGGCATTGACAGAATCAATGCTCTCGTTGGAGACCACGACGGCCTTACCGGTCACGCCGGTGAAGGCGCTGGCGCTCTTGACAGAGCTGACCGCCTCGAGCTTGCCGGCGAAGGCGCCTTCCACCGCCACGGGGATGGCGTCAAAGCCCCACTGCTCGGGATAGCTGGTGACTGCATCGGAGTACAGGGAGACAAAGCCGGAGGAGGAGGCGTCCACGCCATTATACAGCACACAGTTGGCGTAGTTGCGCTTGGCCTGGTGCATATCCACCACGAAGGAGCCGGCCTTATAAGTGACGCCGTTCACGGTGACGTCGGCGGTGAGCTTGGAGACCTTCACATCGTTGCGCACCAGGAACTCGGCCATATCATAGGCGGAGGCCACATCCCGCTGCTGCTCGGTATCCACGGGGATGACCCAGTACTCGGCGAAGAACTTGCCGTTGTCCTCATACAGGGGACGCATATCAGTGGTGGGGATCTGCTTGTCGTCCACGTCCACATACCAGCGGCCAATGGACTCGGAGGCGTCTTCATTCTCGATGCCGCGGCGGAAGAACTCCAGCTGGCGGAGATAGACCTCCTCCTTGTGCTGGCGGTAGTAGTCCAGCATGCCGTACATACCGCACTCAAACAGGCGGGTGCTGGCCTCATTGGCCTTGGGGGTCTCACTGGTGTAGCCAGCGGCGTTGCAGTTGAGCATGGCGTAGCTGGGGGTGTAGTTGGTGCTCAGGTCGTCCCAAGCATCCCACTTGTCGGGGAACTCGGAGGAGTTAAAGTTGTCCCGCAGGGGCAGAGTGTACTGGGAGAACTTGTAGTCGTAGCCCTCGTCATCGATGGTGGCCAGAGCCGCCATACCGAAAGCCTCGCCACCCTCGAAGAAGTGCTCCACCAGGATGTCGTACTCCAGGTTGGGCTCATGAGGAGGAGAGCAGGGCTCAATGAGGAACTCCTCCATATAGCCGTGGAGCTCCAGGAAAACGATGGGGTTCCAGGAGGAGATCAGCTTAGCGATGTTGCGGGTCTCGGCCTGGGTCTGGAAGGTGGTGTCGCGGTTGTGGTCGAAGCCATTGATGTTGCGGCGGGAGCCGTAGGTGCGGCCGTCGGGGTTCTCGGCCAGGCTGAACACCAGGATCAGCTCATCCAGCAGATCATCCACGGCATAGGTGATATCGCCGCTGATGGTGTAGATATCAGAGGCGCCCTGGGTGCCGTCGTTATTGGCCTCGGTGCCGTCGGCCTTGATGTCCAGGCGGGGGTTGCCCAGGCCGGTGATATCGAACTCATTGAGCGCGGGGGCCCAATACTTATCCATCTTCTTACCGTTCTTCAGCCCGGTGAGGGTCTGGTAGGTGATGGAGTCCTCAGTGGCCAGCTCCCACAGAAGGTTGAGCTCGGCATCCATGTTGGGGTACTCATCCGAATGCTGGTTGTTGACCATGAAGGGCACCCGGTAGTCGGTGAGCTTCCCGCTGTTGATACGGTCAATGAGAGACTGGGGATCGGTGGTAGCGGTGGCGTTCATGGTGTGGAAGTTCTCCACGGACTGCTTGCTGTCGGAGAACACCACGGCGTACTGAGAATAGCCACCTTCGGATTTGCCGTATTCCACGATCTCAAAATAGCGACCGGAGGCTTCGGCGGCCTTCTGGATGGCCAGCAGCTCGCTATACACCTCATTGTAGCGGCGATAGCTGCGGTAGACCTCCACGTCCAGAGGAGCCGAGCCCACCACCTCGTCGCCCTGCTTGGCGGCGAAGGTGTAAGTGCCGTTAAAGCTGTTGAAAACGTTGCGGATACCCTTTCCGTTATAATCGGTGAAGCCGATCACGCCGAAGAAGGGGTTGGTGCCGAACCGCAGGGTGATGACGGTGTTGCTGCCGTCAGTATCCACAGAGACGGCCTCGGCAGTCGTCTTTACCTTGGAGCCGGAAGCGGTGGAGAAATAGAACCAGGGGCTGTTCTCGATCCCCTCACCGTACTTGCCGTTGGCGCTGTCCCAGATCTGCCAGTTTTCCAGCTTGTCACCGGTATAAACATGGGGATAGATCTCGGAATCCTGGACAAACATGTCCTCGGTACGGGTCAGAGACCACTCCAGTCCCTTGGCCCAGGTAAGAGCATCGCCCTCAATGTCGGCGGTGGGAACTGTCAGCTTGGCGGTCAGCTCCTGGACGGAGTTCAGCTCCAGGACAGAGTCGCTGACGGTGATGCCATCGCCCTCAGAGGGGGTCGGTTCGATGGTGGCGGACGCGGGGATGACGATGAAGGATAGGAGTGTTGCGAGAACGAGCACTAGAGACAGGATTCTGTGCGCGCGCGGGGGACTCGGGTTCTTCATTGCAGTCTTCCTCTCTTTTGGTAAAATTAAGCACATGCTCCACCGGAGCGGAACCGGTGCTCAGGTTCATTATAGTAAGATTTCATAAGATAGTCAATAGATTGCACAATAAATAAATTACTTGCCCCGCCTGATTTATGAATTTTCGCTTTAGACAAAATTCCCTTTTCTGGGGAGAACAGATACTCCAATATATCTGGAGACGACCTTCCAGGCATTCCTCGTCTTTCCACAGTATCAGATATTTTTGCAGACACACTCGCCCGCAGCTCATACCGTTCATCCTAGATAACAAAAGAGAGCTAACTGACGAATCAAAATCAGTTGGCTC
>NZ_JAPFEA010000107.1 GCF_026169115.1 Intestinimonas sp.
CACGACTGATTTCCCTGCGTTATACCATCTGGCTGGCCGCCGTTTCGATTTTGAGTTGTTCAGCGGCTTGATTTTGTGTTGCCTTTTTCGCTGCTCCCAAAACCTGAAATTTCTACTTGACTTTTGTTAGCAGGTCTTTCTTTGGCGTCATTTTAGCACGGAATCTGCTCCCGCCACCACCCCACAGCCCGAGAATCCTGTCTCGCAGGCCGAGAATGGCCCCCTAACACAAGACCCCGGGCCGAATCAGCGGCCCGGGGTCTTTACTTCAGAACAGATCCTTCTTCTTCAGGATGATGGCGATGATGCCGATGAGACCGCCGGCGATGAGGAGGGGGACCCACCAGAACTGGTCCAGCGGAAGGCCGCTGCCGTTGATGTTCATGCCATAGAAGCCGAAGACAATATTGGGGATGGTGAGCAGGATGGTGATGGAGGTCAGGACCTTCATGATGACGTTGAGGTTGTTGGAGATGACGCTGGCAAAGGCGTCCATCATGCCGGAGATGATGGAGGAATAGATATTGGCCATCTCAATGGCCTGACGCACCTCAATGAGCACGTCCTCCAGCAGGTCGTGGTCCTCCTCATAGAGGGTGATGATGCGGCCCCGGAGGATCTTTTCCAGCGTCACCTCGTTGGCCTTCAAGGACGTATTGAAGTAGACCAGGGACTTTTCCAGATCCAGGAGCTGGATGAGCTCCTTGTTCCGCTGGGACTTGTAGAGCTGCCGCTCCATATAGTTGTAGATCTTATCGATCTGCTTGAGGTATTGGAGGAATCGCTTGGCCACCTGCAAAAGCAGATAGAGGATGAAGCTGGTCTTCTTCTGGGTCTCGGCATTCTTCACCAGGCCGTCCTGGAAGTCCCGGATCACCGGGGTCTCCTTCAGGCAGACTGTGATGATGCACTTCTCCGCCACGATGATGCCCAGGGGCAGGGTGGAGTAGACCACCGCATCCCCCTTCTCCACCGCAGGCAGGTCGATGATGATGAGGGTCTGGTCGTCCTCGGTGTCGATCCGGGAGGTCTCCTCCTCATCCAGGGCCGCCCGCAGGAACCCGGGGTCGATGCCCAGCAGGGCGGTAACGGTGGACATCTCGTCCTCCGTGGGGTAGGTGAGATTCACCCAGCAGCCGTCCTCGGCCTTGTCCAGCTTGGTCATCTGGCCGTTGATGGTCTTGTGAATGGTCAGCATTGGTATCACGCCTTTCCGGGGCGCGGGAAATGGACAAAAATCCCGCCCTCCTTGTTTTTGCCGCCCCTGCGGGTCCCCCCGCCAGGGCAAGCGGCGTACAAGGCGCGCGGGTCCTGCCAGCCGTGCTGGTCAGGCCCGGAGCCTATGCGCCGCGCTGTATAGATCAGATCTTCGACTCAGAGGGTCACCGCTCACGGCGCATATCACTCCTTCTTGCTCAGTTTTGCCCGGTCTCGCCGGGCGCTTGATCCAGTATATTCTATTATATGCCTCTTTGTCCGGGATTG
Organism: Intestinimonas sp.; assembly: GCF_026169115.1. GTDB lineage: Bacteria > Bacillota > Clostridia > Oscillospirales > Oscillospiraceae > Intestinimonas. The sequence continues at coordinate 1,486 of NZ_JAPFEA010000107.1, forward strand.
CAAGGGCGACTTCCCGCCGGGGGCAGAAAAAGCCGCCCGTCCGCAGAGTTCTGCGGACGGGCGGTATGAAATCACACAGCGGTTCAGTGGTCCCGGTTGAAGATCTTGAAAATGTCCTCAAAGGGGTCCTGCTCCGGCTCCTCGGAAAGGGGCTCCAGCACGGGGCGCTCCCCACCGGCTGCCTTGGCGCCGGCGGGCGCAGCGGCCTTCGCCGCGGCCTCCCGGCCAGCGGAGAAGGGATTGGAGGGCATGCCTCCGGCGCCCTCTTCAAAACCGGTGGAGATGACAGTGACCCGGATCTCGTCCTCCAGCTCCTCGTCGAAGGCGGCGCCGAAGATGATGAGGGCGTCGGGATGGGCGGCCTGCTGCACCAGGTTGGCCGCAGTCTCCACCTCCTCCAGACCGATGTCCATGGAGCCGGTGACGTTGACCAGCACGCCGTGGGCGCCGTTGATGGAGGTCTCCAGCAGGGGGCTGGAAATGGCCATCTTGGCGGCCTCCTCGGCCTTGTTCTTGCCGGCGGCACGGCCCACGCCCATGTGGGCCATACCGGCGTCCTTCATGACGGCGGTGACGTCGGCGAAGTCCAGGTTGATAAAGCCGGTGTTCTTGATGAGGTCGGAGATGGACTGCACGGCCTGGCGGAGCACATCGTCGGCGATCTCGAAGGCGTTCTGGAAGGTGATCTTCTGGTCGGTGGCAAATTTCAGCCGCTCGTTGGGGATGATGACCAGGGAGTCCACCTTGCTCCGAAGCTCTTCGATGCCCGCCTCGGCCTGGATCATCCGGCGCCGCCCCTCAAAGGCAAAGGGCTTGGTGACCACGCCCACCGTGAGGAGCCCCGCCTCCTTGGCGATGTCGGCCACAATGGGGGCCGCGCCGGTGCCGGTGCCGCCGCCCATGCCGGCGGTGATGAAGACCATGTCGGCGTCCTCCAGGGCCTTGGCGATCTGGCCCCGGCTCTCCTCGGCGGACTTGCGGCCCACGTCCGGATTGGAGCCTGCGCCCTGACCGCCGGTGAGCTTCTCACCGATCTGGATCTTGTAAGTGGCGCTGGATGTCGTCAGCGCCTGCTTGTCCGTATTGACCGCGATAAAGTCCACGCCCTGTACGCCGGAGCGCACCATGCGATTGACCACGTTGCTGCCGCCACCGCCCACGCCGATGACCTTAATGGTGACGACGCTCTCAGGCCCTGTATCCAATCCAAAAGCCATGCCCGTTCCTCCTATGTAAACAACTAGTGATAGTAAAGCTGGGTAGACGCATACCAATATACTGTATTGTATCGCGCTTTCCCCACGAGGTCAATAGTCTGCGCGAGATTTCGTTCCACTTTCCCCGTCAGGTTCCGGCAGTTTCCGGGATAAATCGGGGCTGCTCCAGCGTGAGATCCACGACTCCCCGCTCATTGGGCTGGATGATGCCCTGGGCCAGGGATTCCGTGAGCACCCGGGTCTGCCACATAAAGTCGTCGCTCATGCGCATCTTTACCCTCAGCCGCCCATCGTAGACCATGGTGACCTCGGCGGCGGAGGTAAGGTCAATGTCCGACACCTCCCCCAGGATGCCCCGCTCCTCCAGCGCGGTCAGGAGATCCATCAGGCTCTCCAGCCGGAAGCTCTCGTTGTCCTCCACCGCCAGGGTGGTTCCCACGGCGGGGAGGAGGGCGGTGAGGCCGGATACCTCCGCCACTTTGGTCTGCCCGGCGGAGGCCACCTGCTCCAGGATCTTTCCCTTGGCATCCACGATCCACCAGCCCTCGCCACCCTGGACCACAGCGGCGGGGGTGCGCTCGGTGACGGTGATGACAATGCCGTCCGGGAGGGCGTGGCGGATGTTCACCTCGTCCACATAGGGGAGACTGGAGTAGATCTTCTGCGCCGTGCCGGCCCCTCCCACCAGAAAGAGGTTATCCCCCTCCTCCACGCCGGAGGCGTCGATGATCTCCTGGGCGGTGTAGCGGTCCATGCCCGAGACGGTGATCTCCCCCACCCGGAAGAAGACCACGCAGCCAGCGGCAATGGCCGCCAGGATGATGATGAGAGACAAGACCTTATAGAGGAGGCCAAAGCGTCCCCGGTTCCGCTGTTTTCTTTTGTTGGAACGCCGTGATGCCATGGCCCGCCTCCGAGTGTCGTTCTGTTTTTCTTGTGCTGGCCCAGTATACCACAAGAACCTAAGAAAATCGTTAAGAAATCCTTACAAGTTGGGCAAGTCCGCCCGGTCACCCTCCAGTCGGCGGATCCGGGCGCCCAGACTGCAAAGGGTGCCCTCCAGGCCGTGGTAGCCCCGATCGATGTGGCTCAGGCCCTCGATGCGGCTCACCCCCTCCGCGCCCAGGGCGGCCACCACCAGAGCGGCCCCGCCCCGCAGGTCGGCAGCCCGGAGGGACGCCCCACGGAGCTCCTCCACCCCGCAGACCACCGCCACTCTGCCCTCCACCCTGATCCGGGCTCCCATGCGGCAGAGCTCATCTACATGGCGGTAGCGGCTTTCAAACATATTCTCCACAAAGACGGTGGTCCCCTGGCTCCTGCACAAGGCCGCCATCAGGGGCGGCTGGGCGTCGGTGGGAAAGCCGGGGTAGGGGGCCGTGCGGATGGGATGCACTCCCTGGAGGGGGCGGTCCCGCCGGAGAACGATCTGCTTCTCGCCGCTGCGCACCCGGCAGCCGGCCTCCGTGAGGATGGCTGTGACGGTGGAGAGGGCGCGGTAGTCCGTTCCCAGGAGCTCCACCTCCCCGCCGGCGGCGGCTGCCGCCGACAGCAGCGTGGCCGCCACGATCCGGTCCGGCATGACGGTGTGCTCCCCCCCGTGGAGCGGTCTGCCACCGGTGACGGTGACGGTAGAGGTCCCCGCCCCACGGACGTCGGCCCCCAATGCTCTGAGAAATGCCTGGAGGTCCACGATCTCCGGCTCCCGGGCGGCATTGTTGATGGTGGTGGTCCCCGCCGCGCCGCAGGCACAGAGCATGGCGTTCTCGGTGGCCCCCACGCTGGGGATAGCCAGATCGATCTGACAGCCCCGCAGCCCGCCGCTGGGCAGGGCACAGTGAAGGGCGCCTCCCTCCTCCCGGACCTCCGCCCCAAGGGCGCGGATGGCCGCCAGGTGGAGGTCGATGGGCCGGGGTCCCAGCTCGCAGCCCCCCGGCATACTCAGCTCAGCCGCCCCGGTGCGGGCCAGGATGGCCCCCAGGAAGATCACCGAGGAGCGCATCTCCCGCATCAGGGCGTCCGGCACGTCGTTCCGGGTCAGGCCGGAGGCGTCCACCGCCACGGTGTCTCCGGATCGCTCCACCCGGCAGCCCAGATGCTCCAGAATGGCGATGGACGCCCGGACATCGGACAAATCGGGACAATTATGTACCACACTGATGCCGGGGCACAGCACCGCCGCCGCCAGAATAGGCAGCACGCTGTTCTTGGCCCCGTGGACTGTGGCCGTTCCCTCCAGCGTTCTGCCGCCTTCCACCTCATAAATGCTCATGACCGTCCACCCTCCGCATATTCCAAGTCTCAGGCCATACTATGCGTCGGGTGGGAGGGGTGACAGCGGGCAGTGCTTACCGCCCCGCCTTCATGAGGGATATCAGAGTCTGATAGATCTCTTCGGCGGCGTCGGTCACCGAGAGTTCGGCCAGAGCCGCCGACATGGCGGCGCGGCGCTCCGGGTCGGCCAGCAGCTCCTTCACCTGCCGGTAGAGGGCCGCCCCGTCGATGTCCGGCTCCAGCAGCACCGCCGCCCCACCGTGGTGCTCCAGCACCCGGGCGTTCTTCTCCTGGTGGTTATTGGTGACATTGGGGGAGGGCACCAGCACGCAGGGCTTGGAGATGGCGGTGAGCTCCGAGATGGTGGAGGCCCCGGCCCGGCACACCACCAGGTCGGCGGCGGCCATGACCAGGGGCATGTCGTAGATGTACTCCCGTACCTCCGCCCCACCGTTGAGGTCCACGCCCCGCTCCCCAAGGGCGGCGGTCAGGCTCTTGTAGTTCCGTCCGGCGCCGTGGATGTGGTGGAAGGGGAAGCCCTCCGCCGCCTCGGCGCACAGAAAGTCGGCCATATACCGGTTCATGACGTCGGCCCCCAGGCTCCCCCAATAGGAGAGGACCAGGGGGCGGTCATCGGCGAGCCCCAGGGCCTGCCGGGCCTCCCTCCGGGTGTGGTCAAAGAAATCCCGGCGGACCGGGGTGCCGGTGACCACCACCCGCTCCGGGTGGGGGTAGTGCTGCCGGGAGTCCTCAAAGCCCACCATGACCCGGTCCACCACCTTGGACAGGAGCTTGGTGGTGAGTCCGGGGACGGCGTTGGACTCGTGGACGGCGGTGGGGATGCCCCGCCGGGCGGCCTCCTTCACCACGGGGTAGGAGGCGTAGCCGCCGGTCCCCACCACCAGGTCAGGCCGGAACTCGTCTAAAATGGCCCGGGCCTGCCGCCGGGCCTGGGGCAGGGTGACCACCGTCATGACATTGTGCTTGATGTCCTTCCACTTCCACGCCCGGTGGATGGTGTTCACGTGGACGGTACGCAGCTCGTAGCCCTCGTGGGGCACCAGGGTCCGCTCCATGCCGTTGTCCGCCCCGGCGAAGAGGACCTGACAGTCCTGATGCCGGGACTGAAAGAGCCGGGCCAGGGCGATGGCCGGGTTGATGTGGCCGGCGGTGCCGCCGCAGGTAAAGAGGATCTTCACTTCAACACCTTCTCATCCGGCTTTGGGGGCCGGGATCTGTCTGGATACGCTGAGGACGATGCCCATTTCCACCAGCTGGATCACCAAGGCGGTGCCGCCGTAGCTGAAAAAGGGCAGGGAGATACCTGTGGGCGGAATGAGGTTGGTGACCACACCGATGTTCAGGAAGACCTGAACGGCCACCTGCGTGGTGATGCCCACGATGAGGAGGGCGCCGAACCGGTCCCGGGCATGGAGGGCCAGCCAGTAGCCCCGGAGGATGAGCAGGGCAAAAAGGAAGAGGATCATGGTCGCGCCGATGAAGCCCAGCTCCTCGCACACGATGGGAAAGACATAGTCGTTCTGGAGCTCGGGCAGGTAGAGGAACTTCTGCCGGGAGTTTCCGAAGCCCAGGCCCAGCAGACCGCCGGAGCCGATGGAGTAGAGGGACTGGACGATCTGGTAGCCCTCCCCCTGGATGTCGCTCCAGGGGTCCTGCCAGATGGCGATGCGGTCTGCCATGTAGTCGGTGGCGTTGATGACCACCCAGAACACGGCCACGACCAGCCCGCCGCCCGCCGCGAACCACCCCAGGCGGATGCCGGCGGCAAAGAGGATGGAGGCGCCGATGGCCAGGATGAGGATGGTGGCGGAGAGGTGGGGCTGGGCGAGGAGGAGCACTGTGATGATGAGCAGCACCACCCCGTAGGGCACCAGTTCCAGAAAGCCGATGCGGTCCAGCAGCTCCAGGAAGTGGCCGGTGTAGGTCCGCTTGTTGAAGTGCCGCTTCTTCTCCGTGTTCCGCTTGGAGAGCCGGGCAGAAAAGTAGAGGATGACCCCCAGCTTGGCGGCCTCGGAGGGCTGCCACCGGGGCAGGGGACCGATGGCTCTGATCCAGCGGTTTGCACCGCCGCCGCTGGCGCCGATGCCGGGGACCTTGACCAGGACCAGCAGGACGATGGAGCCGGCCAGGGCAAATACAGAGAGCCACCGCAGCGTCTGATAGTTGATCTTGCTCATGACGTACATGATGACCACGCCGCCCACGGCAAAAAGCCCCTGGCGCAGGAAGTAGTAGGTCGGGTCGCCCATCTTGTAGAGGGCGTCGGCATAGGAGGCGGAGAACATCATGATGACGCCGATGGCGGTAAGCATCAGCACCAGCATGAGGAAGGGCAGGTCCAGCGGCCCACGTGCCAGCTGTTCCTCTACGGTGAGGTCGCGTTTGAGTTTTCGGGCCATGGGATCTCCTGCCTTTCCGGGAAAGTGTGGACAGCTTAAAAGAGGTTGGCGTCCAGAACGGCGGCGTACCGGTCCGCCACGCCCAGGAAGGCCAGGGCGCAGAAGAGAAGGGACACCAGGGCGAAGACGGCCACCACCTTTTTCTCGCTCCACCCGCACATCTCAAAGTGGTGGTGGAGGGGAGCCATCTTGAAAATACGCTTGCCGTGGGTGGCCTTGAAATAGACCACCTGGATGATGTCGGAGAGGGTCTCGGCGATGTAGACGATGCCCACCAGGACCAGCACCAGGGGCATATCAAAGGCGAAGGCCAGGCCGCACACGGCCCCGCCCAGGAAGAGGGAGCCGGTGTCGCCCATGAAGACCTTGGCGGGGTAGTGGTTGTAGATGAGGAAGGCGCACAGCCCGCCGAAGAGGGCCCCGCCGAAGACGCCCAGGTCGGGGACGCCCCAGTACCAGGCCACCACGGCGAAGAAGGCGGCCACGGGCAGGGTGACGCTGGAGCTCAGGCCGTCCACGCCGTCGGTGATGTTGACGGCGTTGACGGTGCCCACCATGACAAAGGCGGCGAAGGCCATGTAGACCACCCAGGGCAGCTCGATGGTGACCTGGAGGAAGGGGACGTACAGGTGGGGGGCCAGATAGCCGAAGTACCGCAGCAGGGCGGTGAAGGCGATGGCGGCGGCCAGCTGGAGGAGGAACTTGGGCCCGGCGGTCAGGCCGGTGTTCTCCCGCTTCTTCACCTTTTCATAGTCGTCCAGATAGCCGATGACGCCGAAGACCAGGGCAAAGCAGAAGACAAAGAGGGCCCGGAAATCCCCCTGGAGCAGGTCCGGCCAGCCGACCAGCACAACGGTGGCCAGGATACCGAAGATGAACATGAGCCCGCCCATGGTGGGCGTGCCCTGCTTGGACATGTGCCAGGTGGGGCCGTCCTCCTTGATGGACTGGCCGGCCTTCATCCGGCGCAGCACGGGGATGAGCAGCTTGCCGGCCACAGCCGACAGCACGAAGGAACAGAGTGCGGCGATCAGAATTCTCATATTTTCAACCTCCTGGGTAAATTCCCAAAGGGGGATTATACCACGGCCCGTGGGAATCCACAATCGGAGAAATCCACAGATTACGGGTGGAATCCCCCTTTTTTCGCAGAAACGGCCCCACTGGCGAAGCAGCGGGCCACCACCTCCCGCTCGTCCAGGGGAAGGCGCTCCTCCCCCACCTCCTGGTAGGTCTCGTGGCCCTTCCCCGCCAGCACCACCACGTCGCCGGTGCCGGCCAGGGCCAAGACCCTTTGGATGGCCTTCACCCGGTCAGGCTCCACCTCCACCGGGGTGTCCGTCCCCTCCATGCCCCGGAGGATGTCGGCCATGATGGCCGCCGGCTCCTCGGTGCGGGGATTGTCGGAGGTCACCACCACCAGGTCGGCAAGCGCCGCCGCGATGGCCCCCATCACCGGCCGCTTGGTCCGATCCCGGTCTCCCCCGCAGCCGAACAGGCAGAGCACCCGCCGGTCAGTGAGGTCCCGGACGGTGGTGAGGATGTTCTCCAGGGCATCCGGGGTATGGGCATAGTCGATGATGACGGTATAGGCCGCCGGCACCGGCACCACCTCCACCCTCCCCTTCACGCCGGAGACTGACCGGAGGGCGGCGGCGATGTGCTCCATGCCCACGCCCAGATTCAGGGCGCAGGCGATGACCCCCAGGGCGTTATAAATGGAAAAGCCGCCGGGGATGGGGAGAAAGATTCGTCCGATGACGTTTTTCGCCACCGCCTCGAACTCCACATGGCTGGGGAAAAGGCGCAGGTCCTTGGCCACCAGGTCGGCCCGGTCCTTCCGCTCGGAATAGGTGAAGATGGGACAACCGACGTTTTCGGCATACCAGGCTCCGGCCTCGTCGTCCAGATTGAGGACGGCCAGGTCGGTCTGTTGGAAAAGCAGTCCCTTGGCCCGCCGGTAGGACTCCATGGTACCGTGGTAGTCCAGATGGTCCTCGGTCAGGTTGGTGAAGATGGCGGCGGCAAAGCGGATGCCGAAGGTCCGCCGCTGGTCCAGGGCGATGGAGGATGCCTCCATCACCACATGGGTGCAGCCGGCGTCGGCCATGTCCCGGAGGAGGGCCTGGAGGTCCAGGGACTCCGGCGTGGTCCGGCTGGCGGGGAGGACCCGGTCACCAATCAGATTCTGGTTGGTGCCGATGAGGCCCACCCTGGCCCCCGGGACCCGCTCCAGGACCGCCTTCAAAAGATAGGTCGTGGTGGTCTTGCCATTGGTCCCGGTGACAGCCACGCAGGTGAGCTTCTCTGCCGGATGGCCAAACCAGTTGGCGGAGAGGAGGGCCATGGCGGCCCTGGGGTCCTCCGCCACCAGCCAGGGGCCCGGAAACGCGGGGGCCTTGCGGCAGAGCACCGCCGCTGCCCCCCGCTCCAGAGCCTGGGGAATAAAATCCTGACCGTCCGCCTTATAGCCCGGAAGGGCGGCGAAGAGGTCCCCCGGTCTCATGGTGCGGGTATCGCAGCTGATGCCGGTGATCTCCGTGTCATCTTTCCACGTCCCGCCCACGAGGGGCACTCCCTTCAGCAGCTCCTTCAGTCGCATGGCACGCCTCCTTCTGCCGGTTCGATGGGTCAATGGATATTGGAGATGGTTCCGTTCTCGGCGTAGTCCTGGACCGCGGTGTCCATGAAGTGGACCTCCACCACGGTGCCCGGGTCCACCATGGTCCCCGCCGCAATGGACTGCTCCGTGGCGATGGTGGTGTCGGAATAGTCTGTGACGCCCACGGGCCGCAGGTAGAGCCCCAGCTTGGTCAGGGCCTTCTCCGCCGCCGACGCCGTCATGCGGGTGAGGTCGGGAACGGCGATCTGTCCGGTGGGCTTCTCGGCGCCCAGATAGAGGACCACCTCGCTCTTGCCGGGGATGGAGACCCCCTGGGACGGGAGCTGATCGGTAACGGCGGCGCCCTCTCCCACCACCCGGTAGTTCAGGCCCTTGGATTGCAGGAGCTTGATGGCGTCGGCCTGGCTCAACCCCACGGTCTGGGGCACCACCACATCGGCGTAGGATGCGTCGCTGTATACCTTCTCCACCCCCAGATAGTCCAGGATGTCGGCAATGAGGGGACCGGCTGACGGGGCGCCCATGTTGCCGCCGCTGATGTAGAAGCCGTGAGAGGTGTAGTCGCTGCCCGGCACCACGGGGGTGGGGCTGTCAAAGGCGATGAGGACCACCACCTGGGGGTCGTCGGCGGGGGCCACCCCCAGGAAGGAGACGATGAGGTCGCCGGTGTCCTCGTCCCGCTTTTCCGAGGTGCCCGTCTTGCCGCCGATACGGTAGCCCTCCACGTTGGCATTTTTGCCGGTGCCGCCGTTGACCACGCCGTAGAGCATCTCCCGGACCAGGGCAGAGGTGGACTCGCTGACCACCTGCCGGATCTCCGTGGGCTGGGTCTGCTCCACCACGTTGCCCTCCTGGTCGGTGAGGGCCTGCACCACATAGGGCTGCATCAGGTGGCCGCCGTTGACGGCGGCGCTGGCGGCGGTGACCAGCTGGATGGGGGTCATACGGAAGGTCTGGCCGAAGGAGGCGGTGGCCAGAGAGACCTCGCCGTAGAGCCCGGTGAAGTACTCCTGGGTCCACACCAGATTGGTGTTGTCGGCCTCCCCCTGGATGTCGATGCCCGTCTTGCCGATGATGCCGAAGTCCAGCAGGTACTGGTAGAACCTTTCCGCGCCCAGGACCTGCCCGATCTCAATGAAGGCGGGGTTGCAGGAGTTGGCCACCGCCTGGGCCAGGTTCTGGTCCCCGTGGCCCTCGTGCTTGGAGCAGCTGATCCGCCGGTCGGCCACCACCTTGTAGCCGGGGCAGTAGAAATGGGAGTTCTGGGTGACCGCCCCCTCCTCCAGGGCGGCGGCCAGCACCATGATCTTGAAGGTGGAGCCGGGCTCGTAGGTGTCGGTGACCGCCCGGTTGGACCACTGGGAGAACTGGGCGTCTGCCAATGCTTTGGCGTAGGCTTCCTGATTGGTGGCGGGATCGTTCTTCACTGATTCCAGGTAGGCCGCCAGGACAGGGTCGGAGATGGTCCTGGGGTTGTTGAGGTCGTAGCCCGGCGAGGACGCCATAGCCAGGATGGCCCCCGTCTTGGGGTTCATGGCGATGCAGAAGCCGCCCTTGCGCACCTCGTAGGACGTGAGACCGTCGGCCAGGGCCTTTTCGCAATAGCTCTGGATGGTGGCGTCGATGGTGAGCTGGATATTGAGACCGGGCCGGGCGTCCACATAGCTTTCATAGCTGGAGAGCATCTCGGTGCCGTCGTTTTTCTTGGCGGTTACCACCCGGCCCGGCTCCCCCGCCAGCACATCCTCGTACTTTGCCTCGATCCCGAAGGCGCCGCGGTTGCTGTCGTTGACGTTGACAAAGCCGATGACCTGAGAGGCCAGGGAGCTATACGGGTAGACCCGCTTGGTGTCGGGCAGGAGGTAGACGCCGGGGTAGAGCCCATTTTCCTCCTGAAAGGCCCGGACGGCATCGGAGACGGCGTCGTCCACCCGCCACTGGAGGACCTCATACTGGGAGGCGGTGTTCTCCATGCGCTTGCGGACCACGTCGGTCTCCATCCCCAGGATCTCCGCCAGACCCTCGGCCACGAAGGTCTGGTAGCTCCCCGCCATGGCGGCGCTCTCCGCGTCGGTGAGCTCCTTGCCCTTGGCGGCCTTTTCCTTCCCCTTCTTGGCCTTGGTCTCCTCCGCCGCCAGGATGTCCTTGGGGGAGATGACCACATTGTAGACGTCGGTGGACACCGCCAGGATGTTGCCCTGGGTATCGTAGATGGTCCCTCTGGGGGCGGTGACCAGCATATCTCTGGTCTGCTGACTGATGGCCTTCTCCTGGTAAAAGCGGTAGTCCACGATCTGGATCTGCCACAGCTTCCACAGCAGTGGGACAAAGGCCGCCACACCAAACATCATCATCAGGAAGATGGTGCGGCCCAGGATGGTGCTGTTCTGGCGGCGGTCGGCGCCGTCCGTACCGGTCTTGCGCTTTTTCTGTGCCATGCTGGTCTCCTCATGCTCTCAATGACGCGCAAGGGCGTAAGAAAAGCTCTGTTTTCTTACGCCCTTTGGTCTTCTCTATGGCCCGCTTCTCTCACACTGTATGCATGGGCTCAGCGGAAATATGACAGTGCGCCGTCGATCATGCCCCGCGCGGCATCCAGGATGCCGTGGTCTTCCTGCGCCTGATCGTAATAGACCACGCTGTCGTCCTCGGAGAGGTCCAGCGTATAGATCTGGCCGGCTGCGGGCTTGACCATGCTGCCGTCAGCGGTCACCCGGTCTTCGATGGTGCTGGGGTCAAAGGCCAGCTCATACTGGGCCATCAGCTTGGCCTCCTCGCTCTGGAGGTCAGAGAGCTGCCCCCGCAGGGAGACCACCTCATCGCTGACCATGGTGAGCTGCACCGTGCTGAGCATCAGCAGCACGGCAAAGACCCCCACCGCAAGAAAGCCCGCCACCGCAAAAACGGAGATCTGGCCGGCCTCCCGGACCTGGACCTTGGGCCGGGTCAGGGCCCGTTCCCTGGGCCGGACCTTGGGCTGTGGACGAAGGACCTGGCCGCCGCCCCGCTCCAGGGGCCTGGCGGCGGGCTGGGCATAGGCCAGGTTTCCGTAGGTACCGCGGGGTTGGGCAGTTCGGTTTCTTCTCTGTGCCGTGGCACTCGCCATGCAGGTCACTCCAATCTCTTTTGTGTGGGAAAACGCGCCCGACGGGCCGGGGCTACTGCTTCTCCGCGATCCGCAGCTTGGCGCTCCTGGCCCGTGGGTTCTCCTCAATCTCTTCCGCTGTGGGTAAAATGGGCTTCCGGGGCGTCAGCTTGACCTGTGGGGTCTTGCCGCACACGCACACCGGGAAATCCGGGGGACAGGTACAGCCCTTGGCCAGCTCGGCCAGGGCGTTTTTCACGATACGGTCTTCCAGGGAGTGGAAGGAGATGACGCACAGCCGCCCCCCCGGCGCAAGCCTGGGCACCGCAGCCCGGAGCATCCGGTCCACGGCGGTGAGCTCGTCATTGACGGCGATACGGATGGCCTGGAAGCTCCGCTTGGCGGGATGCTGCTTCTCCCGCAGAGCCTGGGCCGGCATGGCGCCCCGGATCACGTCCACCAGCTCCAGAGTGGTGCCGATGGGGCGCTCCCCCCGGCGGCGGACGATGGCGGCGGCGATCTGAGGGGCGTACCGCTCCTCGCCATACTGCCACAGGATCCGCCGCAGCTCCTCCTGGGGCCATTGATTGACCACGGTATCGGCGGTGAGGACCTCGGACCGGTCCATCCGCATGTCCAGCGGCGCGTCGTGCATATAGGAAAAGCCCCGCTCCGGGTCATCCAGCTGAGGGGAGGACACCCCCAGGTCGAACAGCATGCCGTCCACCCCGGAGATCCCCCGCTCGTCCAGCAGTTCGGCCAGATCGCCGAAGTTGCCGTGGATAAGCTTCACCTTGTCCAGATGGCCGGCAAGCCTGTCCTGCGCCGCATCCAGGGCCGCCTGGTCCCGGTCGATGCAGACGAGCCGGCCGGTGGTGAGACGGGCGGCGATCTCCCGGGAGTGGCCCGCCCGACCCAGGGTACCGTCCACATAGGTCCCCTCGGGGCGGATCTTCAAGCCATCCAGGCACTCCCGCAGGAGCACCGGCTTGTGGATCAGAGCCATGGCGGCCCGCCTCCCTTCCTTACAATTCCAGGGAGTCCATGAGCGCCGCCATCTTCTCAGGCGTCATTTCCTCCTCTTCCGTATTCCAGCGTTCGGCGCTCCAGATCTCCGCCCGGTCGTGTACGCCGATGATGACCACGTCCTTCCCCAGGTCGGCGTACGTCCGCAGACGCTGGGGGATGACGATGCGGCCCTGGCTGTCCGGCACGCATTTCACCGCGTTGGCAAACAGGGACCGCATGGCTTTGGATTTGCTGATGGGGAGAGAGGCAAATTTGGCGGTGAAGCGGTCCCAGCTCTCCTGGGGATAGATGGCCAGACAGGTATCCACGCCCATGGCCAAGTAGAAGGGTTCGCCCAGCTCCTCCCGGAGCTTGGCTGGAATGAACAGCCGGCCTTTGGCATCGACGCTGTGCTCGTAGGTGCCGGTCACGCTGCCCAAAGCCGTTCATCTCCCTCCACTTTACTCTATTTCGCTCCATTTCACTCCACCAGTAGTTCCAGTATAATGGTTCTGCCTTGAAATTGCAAGGGTTTATTCCTTCTTTTTTCTCCGAATTTCCCAGATATTTCGGGAAAAATCGACTCTTTTTTGCATTAAAACATTTGTTCTATTTCTCTGTCAGCCGGAGCCCGTCCGTCCCTCTTTTTGGAAATGTTTTGAAAATGGTCCCGTTCTATCCCCTTGCAGGGATTTCCGGGTACATTTTTGCACCGTTTGTGGAAAACTTTTTTGGTCCGCGCCGCTGCAAACAAAAAACGGCGGGGCAAGTCCGAAGACTTGTCCCGCCGTGGGCTGTGAAAAAATTATTTTTGCAGCGCGGGGGCAGGGGTCTTTCTCAGTCGTCCGCCTCGGCGTCATAGACGCTGCGTCCGCCCTGGGCGGGCGCGCCGCCGCCGGAGGGCTGCTG
>NZ_JAPFEA010000118.1 GCF_026169115.1 Intestinimonas sp.
GGATTACGCCGCCCTGTCCAGGCGGCTGGGGAACCGGCCTGCCGGACGGCAGCTCCGGAGCATGGCCGCCGCCGCCCGGCAGAGGAGCCGGCGGCTGGCGGTGGCCTGCTTTCTGCTGGACGGGGTGTGGTACCTGCCCCAGGCGGTCAGCGGGGAGGGCCGGGAGACCACGGTGATGGGTGGGCTTCGGGAGCGGTATCTGGCCGAGCGGCGCAGCGAGGGGGCCTGCCGCTCCGCCGCGGCCCAGGCGGAGGACGGGGAGCTGGCCGAGCTGTGGCTGGACCTGGCCACCGAGAGCCGGGAGAACGCCCGGACCCTCCGCCGCCTGCTGGAGGAGCTCTGAGGGGGGAAGGATCGCCTTGCCGTCCTCTTTTGGGGCAGCAGCAGCGACAAGAGCAGTGAGCAGAGCGCCTGCACAGCAAGAAAAGGACACCGCTGCCTACATGCAGCGGTGTCCTTTTCGGTTGCGCGGGCTCATTTGGCGGCGTCAATGACAGAGCCGACAAAGTCCCTGTCGAGGTCGAGAAGCGCACAAATATCTTCGACGGTCTTTCCTTTTTTCCAAAAACTTAAAATCAACTCTACATCCCTATCCTGCCGGCCCTCGGCGCGGCCCTCAGCGCGGCCCTCGGCACGGCCCTCAGCGCGGCCCTCTTTGAGGGAATCCAACCGATACTGTGCCATTGTCATATATGGTCCCTCCTTCGTTTCATCATGACGGACATCGTTCACATACTTTTTCGCCAGCGTTGTCAGTTCGCCCTTCGGCAGCATGGAATCGTCATTCGTCCGGATATAGTCCAGGAACTCCCTCATGTCCGGGCTCACATTTGCATCCGTATACTTGGTGTTGAGGAAGAGCGCGTGGCTGCCGTCATGGTATTCTACGCCGGGGCAATCCTTTATGATGCTCTGCCGCTCATAGCAGGCCAGCCCCTTTCCATAGTAATCGAAGTCACAGACGAAGATGACATAGGACTCGCCCAACTCGTCATAGTCTGTATTCTTCTCCAGAAAGGCCCTGTCGATACCGCTCTGATAATACCGGACGCGGCGCTCCAGGCCCTTCTGGTCCGTCCTCTGCATCTCGATGTCATAGCGGGTATTGTCTTTATCCTCCAGGTAGACGTCCAGCCGGATGCCATGCCAGTTGAATTCGTCGCTCAGGTCGTGCTCGCGGTTGATAAATTCGATTTTCGCAATTTTCTTCTGAAGCAGCTGCTCCAGAAAGAGTTTGCAGATATTCTCTCTGCGCATGACCTGACCAAACATGAAGAAATGGGACAGGGGCAGCTCCTTGAAGGGCGGAAACTCTTTTTTGACTTTTTCAAAGGACGCATCATATTTGTTCATTCTGGCCGATTTCCCTCATCGCATTGTGATTTTTTGTATCTATATTATACCACGATGATGTCGCCGGTTCAAGGGGGATCGGGTTGGGCGCCTGTTCACTTCCAATCGAACGAGGGTTGGGGCAGGAAGATTCCTGCCCCCACCCTTTGCTGCAAATCAACGATATTTTTCGGCAGTCTCAATGAGGGCTTGAGTCACAGGCTTCTCATTAAGGTCGTGCCCATATCCCCAATTCCTCTCGTGCTCACTCATGGAGAAGATTGCCTGCTTACCAACATCCGTTGATACACCATCCAAAATAACCCATTCACCATCGACATATGCCTGAACCCAGGCGTGTGCGCCATTCTTGGTTGTCCCCTTCACAACAAATGAAGGAATTCCTGCAGCACCTACGATTTCATTGACCGCAACAGCATAATCGTCGCAATCACCGGTCGTTTTCCCATTTGTCCATGAGAACCCACCATTTACTTCATAGGTAATCCTATCACACACTTCCTTAACACAGATTTCTACCTTCTCCCTATCGCTCATGTTCCCGTTAAATTTCGAGAAAATGGGCTCGAAAATATCCAGAAGCTGAGCAGAAATTGGTCGAGCAGTATAGAAAGCTAATCCCTTACTCAGTTTTTCCCCAAACTGTGCTTCGTAGGCATACACACTCCGAATCGCAGAGTTAACCTTCCCGACTCCACTATTATAGTTATCCTCCGCAGTTACAGCATAATTATAATATTTGTTAATCCCACCGACAAGTGAATTTCCTTCAATGATTAAATTACTGTGAACAAGAGTGTCAATAGCTGCGTTGAAAGCATCTTTATCTGTCAAACCCTTAACTTCAGCACTCTGCTCACTCCAATAATCCTTGATAGGCTTATGGGTGTCCAGGCTGAGTGTAACAGGAGTGGAGCTGATTGTCCCAACAACATTGCTGGGGCCGACGGGTTTTTCGGGTTCCACGGGCTGTTCCGGCTCAACCGGCTGCTCCGGCCCGGCGGGGGTCTGACTGCCGCCGCTGAGCACCCCTTTCAGCCGGCCATAGAGGACGGCGGCCTGAGCCCGGTCTACGGAGCGGTCCCCGGCGAAGGTGCCCTGCTCATCGGTGCCCGTAATGATGTCAAGAGAGAAGACGGTGGTCACGGCGTCCTTGTAGTTGGCGGGGATGGTGGCAAAGTCGCCGATCTCCCCCTGGGTCTCGGCCATTTCCCCCTGGGTGGGCAGGGCGAAGCCCTTGTCCCGGAGGATGTTGGTCATGACTGCGGCCATGTCGTAGCGGGAGACCGGTTCCTCCATGCCGGCCTTCGTGCCGGCGAAGAGGCCGTGGGCCGTTCCGACGGCCTGGGCGGGGGCGTACCAGGGGGAAGCGTTCCCGCGGTCCAGCTCGGCCTGGACCTCCGGGCCGTAAAAGCCCCGGCCCAGGATGGTGATGAACTGGGCCATGGTGAGGGTCACATCGGGGCGGAACAGGCCGGTCCCCTTGGCGGGGTCGCCGCCGGTGCCCTCCATCACGCCGTCGGCGTAGCTCCGCTCCACCTGCTGGTAGGCCCAGTGGGTGGCCGGTACGTCCGAAAAGTGCTGGACCGCCGACGCCCCCGCCGGGGCCGCCAGGCCAAC
>NZ_JAPFEA010000017.1 GCF_026169115.1 Intestinimonas sp.
GGCTCATCCGGGGCTGGTGCCTCCTCATCTCCAGCACCCCCACCTTCTGGCTGGCCATCCTCCTCCTCATGGTCTTCTCCGTGTGGCTGGGCTGGCTGCCCATCGGTCTCTCCGCCCCCATCGGCGCCGAGGCCGCCGCCGTCACCCTGGCAGACCGGCTCCGGCACGCCCTGCTCCCCGCCCTCACCCTCAGCGTCACCGGTCTTGCCAACATGACCCTCCACAGTCGGGAAAAGCTCTGCGACGTGCTGGAATCGGACTACGTCCTCTTCGCCCGGGCCCGGGGAGAATCCACCCGCTCCATCCTCTGGCGCCACGGCCTGCGGAACATGGCCCTCCCCGCCATCACCCTCCAGTTCGGCTCCATCAGCGAGATCTTCGGCGGCTCGGTGCTGGTGGAACAGGTCTTCTCCTACCAGGGGCTGGGACAGTGCGCCGTCACCGCTGGTCTGGGCGGCGACCTCCCCCTGCTGCTGGGAGTCACCGTAGTCAGCGCCGCCCTGGTCTTCGGCGGCAACCTCATCGCCGACCTGCTCTACGGCGTGGTGGACCCAAAGATCCGGGCCAGGGTCAGGGCCCACGCCCGGAAAGGAGGCGTTTAGCATGGACCGCCTTCTCAATCAGCGGCAGCGGGCCCTGCTGCTCTCCACCATCGCCGTCCTGGCCCTGCTGGCGGTAACGGTGGCCGGCTTTCTTCTCTCTGACGCCGCCATGGTCACCGATTTCTCCCGCAAAAACCTCCCCCCCTGTCTCAATCATCCCTTTGGAACCGACTGGATGGGGCGGGACATGCTCTCCCGCACCCTCACCGGGCTCTCCCTGAGCATCCGCATCGGTGTGCTGACGGCGGCGGTGAGCGCCGTGGTGGCTCTGGTGCTGGGCACCGCCGCCGCCACGCTGGGCCGCCGGGTGGACGCCCTCCTCACCTGGTGCATCGACCTGGTCATGGGTATCCCTCACATTCTGCTGGTCATGCTCATCTCCCTGGCCTTTGGAAAGGGCTTTCTGGGCGTGGTGGCCGGCGTATCCCTGAGCCACTGGACCTCCCTGGCCCGGCTCCTCCGGGGCGAGGTCCTCCAGCTCCGCAGCGCCCCCTACGTCCTGGCGGCGGAAAAGCTGGGCCGCACCCGGCTCCAGATCGCCCGGGACCACCTGCTCCCCCACCTGCTCCCCCAATTCCTCACCGGTCTCATCCTCCTCTTTCCCCACGCCATCCTCCACGAGGCCAGCGTCACCTTCCTGGGCTTCGGTCTCTCCCCGGAGCAGCCCGCCATCGGTATCATCCTCTCCGAGAGCATGAGCTACCTCACCACCGGGAAATGGTGGCTGGCCTTTTTCCCTGGCCTGGCCCTGGTGGCTACGGTGGCCCTCTTCGCCCTGCTGGGGGACCGGCTCCGCCGCATCCTGGACCCGGCCACCATCCATCAATGAACAAGGAGGTTCGCCCATGACTCCCCTTCTTGCGGTGGAGCACCTCTCCATCTCCTTCACCCAATATGACCGGGGCACCCACCGCCGCACCCTCCCCGCCATCCGTGACCTGGACCTGACCGTTGACCGGGGCCAGGTGGCGGCGGTGGTGGGGTCCAGCGGGTCGGGCAAGAGCCTGCTGGCCCACGGCATCCTGGGCATCCTCCCCTACAACGCCCATATGGAGGGGACCGTCACCTACGACGGCGCTCCCCTCACCCCGGAACGCTCCGCCGCCCTGCGGGGCCGTGAGATCGTGCTGGTGCCCCAGTCGGTGGGCTATCTGGACCCGCTCCAGAAGGTGGGGCCCCAGGTAAGCCGGGACCGGAAACGGGTCCGGGCCGTCCTGGACCGGTACGGCCTGGGGCCGGAGACCGAGGGGCTCTACCCCTTCCAGCTCTCCGGCGGCATGGCCCGCCGGGTCCTCATCTCCACCGCCGTGGCCGCCTCCCCCGCCCTGGTCATCGCCGACGAGCCCACCCCCGGCCTGGACGCCCGGGCGGCGGGCCGTATCCTGGGCCACTTCCGGGAGCTCTCCGACGCCGGCGCGGGCGTCCTCCTCATCACCCACGATCTGGAGCTGGCCCTCACCATCGCCGACAAGGTGGCCGTCTTCTACGCCGGGGAAACGGTGGAGGAGGCCCCTGCCAAGGACTTTGACCGGCTGGAGGACCTGCGCCACCCCTACACCCGGGCCCTGTGGCGGGCCCTCCCCCAGCACGGCTTCCACCCCATCCCCGGCGCTCAGCCCTACCCCGGCGCCCTGCCGGAGGGCTGTCCCTTTGCCCCCCGGTGCCCCAGACGCACCCCAGACTGCGGCGGTACAGTCCCCTACCGCCCGCTGGACGGCGGCTTTGTCCGCTGTCTCCACCCGGAGAGGGGGGAGCCGGCATGACTCTGGAAGCCAGAGACCTCACCTTCCGCTACCACCCCAAAGGCCCCGCCGTCCTGGACGGCGTCAACCTCACCCTCCAGAGCGGGGAGCGGCTGGGCATGACCGGCCCCTCTGGTCGGGGCAAGACCACCCTGTGCCGCCTGCTGGCGGGCTATGACCGCCCCGACACTGGCGCCGTTCTCCTGGATGGAAAACCCCTCTCCGCTTTTCGGGGCTACTGCCCGGTGCAGATGGTGTGGCAGCACCCCGAGCTGGTGGTGGACCCCCTGCGCACCCTAGGGGCCACCTTGGCCGAGGGCTGGGCGGTGGAAGAACGGGTCCTTGCCGGGCTCCACATCGAGCCGGGCTGGCTCACCCGCTACCCCTCCGAGCTCTCCGGCGGCGAGCTCCAGCGGTTCTGCGTGGCCAGAGCCCTGGGCCCCGCCACCCGTTTCCTCCTCTGCGACGAGCTCTCCGCCATGCTGGACCTCATCACCCAGGCCCAGATCTGGTCCTTCCTGCTGGAGGAGGCCGAGCGCCGGGACCTGGGGCTCCTCATCGTCAGCCACAGCGGCCCCCTGCTTGAGCGGCTTTGTACCCGCACCCAATCTCTTTGACAAAGGCATCGCCCCGGACCGATCCCGGTCCGGGGCGATGTTGCTGCTTTGGCATCCCACCTGGGCGGCTTCCCATGGTGAGGGCCTGTTTGCCGCAGGAGCCCGCCTTTTGGAAGGCGTGGTCCAGCAGGAAGGCCACCCGGGGCAGGTAGCCCAGATCCTCCAACAGAGTGAACAGGGGGAAGAAGATGGCCATGGGGGGCAGCATCACCGCCACCACCCAGGCCAGGGTGCGGTAGGCCCCCAGCACCAGAGCGCCGTGGAGCCAGTCAGGCGCACCCAGGTATTGAAACAGATCTGTCAGCCGGTCCTGGACCCAAAAGAGCCCCTTGGCCAGCAGGTCGGAGGGCACCTGGGCCCCGGAAATGGTGATCCAGAATACCAGGGCCAGCAGCGCGAGCATCGCCGGCGCGCCGGTGAAACGTCCGGTGAGGAGCCGGTCCAGCTTCCGTCCCCAATCCGGTCCGGCGCCGCTCCCCCGCACCGTCTCGCCTGCCAGCGCCGCACCCTGGCGGATCTGAGCCGCAGCCACCGCCTCCTGGAAGGCCGGCCCCGTGAGCCCGGCCTTCTCCAGTTCGATCTGGGCCTCTGCCAGGGCGGCGGCCACGTGCTCCTCCTGTCTCAGATCCCGGCCCAGAGCGGCTTTGAGGCTGTCCATCAGGCCGGGCTCTCCCTCCAGGAGGGAGCGGGCCACCCATCCGGCGGGGAGCCCGGTCTCCCCCACCGTCGGCTCCACCAGGGCAACCGCCTGATCCACCGCCGCCGGATAGTCTGCCACCGCAGGGTGGAGGTCTGCCCGGCCCTCAATGACGGCCTCCACCGCCGCCATGAGGGGCTCCAGGCCCTCCCGCCGTCCGGCGGCGGTCCCTACCACCGGCACCCCCAGCCCCGCCGAGAGGGCGGCCAGGTCCACCTCCACGCCGTTTTTCCGGGCCTCGTCCATGAGATTGACGCACACAACGGTCTTGGGCTGGACTTCCAGCACCTGGAGCACCAGCCCCAGGCTCCGCTCCAGGCCGGCGGCGTCGCACACCACCACCGCCGCATCCGCTCCACCGAAGCACAGCAGATCCCGGGCGGCGGCCTCCTCCGGGGACTTGGCCAGGAGGGAATAGGTACCCGGCAGGTCGGCCAATAAGTAATCCCGGCCGTGGCGGACATGGCGGCCGACGGCCCCCGCCACAGTCTTCCCCGGCCAGTTGCCGGTGTGCTGCCGGAGACCGGTGAGGGCGTTGAAGAGGGTGGACTTGCCCACGTTGGGAC
>NZ_JAPFEA010000084.1 GCF_026169115.1 Intestinimonas sp.
AGCATGGACCTGGCCCGGGGGGCCGGCGACTGGTCCTGCACCGTGTGCTACGGCTGCGCCGGTCTCCTCACCGGAGTCTTCCAGGGGCGTTCCCGGACGGGCTGCGCCGTGGCCTACGTCCTCACCAACGCGGTGGTGGTGCTGTGGGCCTGGCAGGGGGGCGCGGAGCTCCCCCTTCTCTATGAGGTCTTCGCCGCCTCCGTCCTCTTTCTTCTGCTGCCGGAATCGCTGCTGCGCAAGGTCCGTGCCCGGCTGCGCCGGGAGGGGACGCCCGACACCGCCGACCGGGCCGCCGCCTATGTCCGGGACCGGCTGACCCACACCGCCGAGGCTTTCCGTACCCTCTATGAATCCATGCGGGGGAGCTTTCGGGGGCACACGCCCAACGACGAGGACCTCTCCACCGTCTTTGACCGGGCGGCGGACAAGGTCTGCCGCCGGTGCGCCCTGCGGGACGCCTGCTGGCAGCGGGACTACAACGGCACCTTCTCCGCCCTCAACGACGCCCTCCCCGCCATGGCGGAGCGGGGCCGGGGAGAGGCCGGAGACTTTCCCCAGCACTTCGCCACCCGCTGCCTTCACTTCCCCCAGTTCCTCGCCGCCGCCAACGAGGCCCTCACCGCCGCCCTCTGCCGCCGGCAATACCAAAGCCGCCTTCAGGAAAACCGGGCTGCGGTCTTCCGGCAGTATGGCACCCTGTCCACCCTGCTGGGTCAGGCCGCCTCTGAGCTCTCCGACTCCCTCACCCCAGACCCTGCGCGGGAAAAGCGGCTGCGCCGTCACCTCACCGCGCTGGGGCTGGAGGGGGATGCCTGGGTCTATTATGACCGCGCCGGGCACCTGCGCTGTGAGCTGGCCGGCCCCGACCTCACCCCCCTGCGCCGGGAGGGGGAGCGCGCCGCCCTCTCCGGTCTGATGGGTCTTCCCCTCCACCCGGCAGAGGAGGTGTCCGACGGCCCCGCCGGGACCCACCTGGTCTTCACTCAGGCCGAGCCCCTTCAGGCCGTCATGGGGGCCGCCGCCCGGCAGAAGGGGGGTGAGACAGTGAGCGGGGACGCCGGCGGCCTGCTCCGCACCACCGATGGGCTCCTCTATGTCATGCTGTGCGACGGCATGGGCAGCGGTCCCGCTGCCAGCCGGGAGAGCAAGCTGGCCGTCCGGCTGCTGGAGCAGTTCCTGCGGGCGGGGGTCCAGGCCGACACCGCGCTGAAGACCCTCAACGCCGCCCTGGCCCTCCGCAGCGAGGAGGAGGGCGGCTTCACCACCGTGGACCTGCTGGAGCTGGACCTTTTCACTGGCGCCGCTGTCCTCTACAAGTTTGGCGCCGCCCCCACCTATCTGCGGCGGGGGACCTCCGTGAGCCGCATCACCGGCGGCGCGCTGCCCGCCGGGCTCACCGACGGGGAGCGCACCGCCCCCGACGTCACCCGGCTCCAGCTGGAGCGGGGGGATCTGGTGGTGCTGGTCAGCGACGGGGTGGCCGACGCCCGGGACGACCAATGGCTCCGGGACGCTCTGTCCGCCTTCGACGGGACAAGCCCCAAGGACCTCGCTCTGACCCTGGTGGACGGTCAGGACGGCGGGACCGGCCCCTCCGACGACCGCACCGCGCTGGTCCTCCGGCTGGAGCTCCGGGAGGAGCACCCATAAAAAATGCAGGGTCTTCCGACTGAATGGCGGAAGACCCTGCGCTTTTTATTTCTTCTTTGATGATTTCTTCTTCGACTTCCGCCGGGCAGCCGCTGGGAAGGGCTCCCCCTCCGGCACTCTCTGTGCGGGAGGCAGATCCCGCTCCATGGGCTTGGGCTTATCCCCCGTAAAGACCTCAAAGAGATCCCGGGGCGTAAGCTCCGGCTTCCGGTGGCGGAAGATGGCCATGACCGTGGGAAAGAGAACGATGGCGATGAGTCCGCCGGAAAAGCCATTGTTATAGAGGTTGACGCCGGCCAGCACATAGCCGGCCTGGAGGACCACCGCCGAGTGGAGGAAGCCGGCCACCACGCCTACCGGCCAGCCGAAGACCCCGGCGAAGGGAGCCAGCGTGGTGCCGAAGAGGGCGGCCAGCTGGAGCCCCGGCGCGTCCACATTGTAGTGCATGAAGATACCGCCCAGCAGGACGCCGCACATGACGGGCAGGATGTTCCGGGCGTGCTTGCCATAGGCGGAGAAGCCGATGATGGTGAGGATACCGCCCAGGGTGGGGCCGTTGAGATCGCCGCCCACCAGCAGGATGTAAGAGGTGGCCAGGAGCCCGTTGACCCCCATGTTGATGAGCACCGGTCCGCCGCCCATCATCCGCAGGAAGTCGCTGGGCGCCCGCCCGGAGCTGGTGAGGAGCCGCCGGTAACCCGCCCAGTTGGCCCAGACGGGATGCCCGGAGAAAAAGAGCCCGCACAGGATGAAGACCAGGCACATCACGGCCACCGCCAGGCCGAAGCGGAGGTTGTAGCCCTCCGCCCAGTAGAGCACGCTGCTGGGGGCGTCCCCCATGGCGGTGAGCATGGGGACCAGCATCATGGCCAGCAGGCCGCAGGCAAAACCCATATTGTAGAGGTTCATGCCGTTTTGCACCTTGTAGGTGTAGGCCGACAGGGGCGGGAGGACCAGGCCGATGAGCACGCCGATGAGCACGCCCCCCAGCGGGTGGGCGTAGGTGCTGCCCAGACCCATGTAGCTCACCAGTGGGGAGAGGGCGGTGGCCAGCAGGGCCACCGAGGTGTACTTGGAAAAGGGCTCCTTCTGAATGCGGGCGTAGATCCAGGTGCCCAGAATAATGGGCCAGATGTTGACAAAGTTCTTCCCAAAGAGGGCAAACCCCGACATCAGGCCCATCTCGGTGATGGTGAAGCCGTTGAGGGGGTCGCCGGAGAGGTAGAGAAGCCCGAGGCTGATTAACGTCACAAGAGCAGAGTTGATGAAGGCCGCGCCCGGCCCCGCGATCTCCACATAGTCGGTGATGAGTACGTCCTGAGTCAGGATGATCTTCTGAAGCCCGGGCAGGATATTGGCCGGGTCGTCAAAAATCAGCCCCGCCAGGGCCAGGGCCAGGATATACGCCAGGATCATGGGGTACATGCTCTTGTATCTCATTTTCAGTCCCTCCCATTGGCTCCGGTCTGGGGTCAAACGGTGCGGAAATATTCTCTGGTCTCCTGAGCGTTGCGCATGACTTCCTCCCGCAGCGCCTCCAGGGAGGGGAACTTCCGCTCCCCCCGCAGCTTCTTGTAGAACTCCATGCGAATGGTCTGACCGTAGAGGTCCCCGGAGAAATCCAGGATGTAGCCCTCCACGCTGACCCGATCCCCGTCGTCCACTGTGGGACGGACCCCGATGTTGGTGACGGCGGGACGGCTCTCGCCGTTTTCAAACCATACCCGGGTGGCGTACACCCCGTGGGCAGGAACCAGCACATGCTCAGGGAAATGGAGGTTCACGGTGGGAAAGCCCAATGTGGAGCCCAGCTTTTTCCCGTGGGCCACCTTATCGGTGAGGATGTGGGGGTGGCCCAGAAACTCCATGGCCCGCTCCATCTCCCCCTGGGCGATGAGGGTGCGGATATAGGTGGAGGAGACGGTGATCCCCTCCAGCTCGATCTTGGGGATGATGTTGCAGCCCACCCCCAGCTGGGCGCACAGCTCCTCCAGCCGCTGGGGATTGCCCTCCCCTTTGTAGCCGAAGTGGAAGTCATGCCCGGCCACTACATGGGCAGCGCCATGCTCCTTGACCAGGTATTCAGTGACAAAGTCCCGCCAGTCCATCCGCATCATGCTGTCAAAATGGGCCACGATGACCTCCTGGATGCCATAGTGCTGCCGCATCAGATCGGCCCGGTCAGCAGGAGAGTTGATGAGCGGTGTCACCGCCCCTGTGATCCGGCTGCCCGGGTGGGCGTCAAAGGTAAAGGCGGTGGGGACCAGCCCCTTTTGGGCCGATACCTCTCTCACACGGCTCAGCAGAGCGCCGTGGCCCACATGCACCCCGTCGAAAAAGCCCAGGGCGATGGCTCGTTTTGTCTCGTTCACGGAAATCCTCTCTCTTTCCTCTCCCGGTCTCATACCGGGAAAAAGCTCTTGACCGTGGTGAGCTTGCCCCGCTCCCAGCGGCACAGGGCCAAAAAGCCCCCGTCCTCGCCGTAGACCCGATACTCTCCCGCCGTCAGGCCGGGCAGCACCAGGGTCATGCCGTTGCGGAGCTTTTTCTCCGCCTCCGGCTTCAGGATCAGATCGGGCCGTCCGGCAAAGTAGGCGTCCACCGGCAGCAGCAAGCCCTCGGCCTCCCCATGGTCGGCGGCGGCCTGGACGGCCTCCAGCGTCACCGCGTCGGCCAGAGTGAAGCCGGCAGCCATGGTCCGCCGCAGGGCGCCCATGCAGCCGCCGCAGCCCAGGGCCGCGCCGATGTCGTGGCAGAGGGTGCGGACATAGGTCCCCTTGGAGCAGCGGACCCGCAGCCGGTGGTCCGCCGGTCCGGCGGAGTCCAGCAGCTCCAACTCGTGGATGCGGACTGGGCGGGGTGGCCGCTCCACTTCCTTACCCTTCCGGGCCAGCTCGTAGAGCTTTTTGCCCCCCACCTTGATGGCGGAGTACATGGGCGGGATCTGGGCGATGTCGCCCCGGAACTGATCCAGGACGGCCAGCAGTTCCTCCCGGCCCGCCGTCACCGGTCTCTCCTCGATCACCTCACCGGTGGTATCCTGGGTATTTGTGATAATGCCTAGTTTAAGTTCTGCAATATATTCCTTTTCGGATTCAGAAGCGAACTCCACCGCCCGGGTGGCCCGGCCAATGAATACCGGCAGCACACCGGTGGCCATGGGGTCCAGGGTACCGGCATGGCCCACCCGCTTTTCGTGGAAGATGCCCCGCACCTTGGCGCACACATCCATACTGGTCCAATCAGCGGGCTTATCAATGACAAGGATCCCGTTAGGCATGGCCCTGCACCTGTCGAATGGCTGAGAGGATGGCCGCCTTGGCGTCCTCCACGCTCCCGGTAATGGTGCAGCCGGCGGCAGCGGCATGGCCGCCGCCACCCAGCAGGGCGCAGACCCCGGTGGCGCTGAGCGTCTCGTCGGTGCGGACAGAGAGCTTGCAGGACCCGCCCTCCAGTTCCCGGATGGTCACCGAGGTGCGGACCCCCTCCAGCTGACCCACAAAGGCGGCGATATCCTCGGCATCCGCCTCGTCGGCCTCCAGCCGGGCCATGTCGTCCAGGCTGACGGCGGCAATGGCAATGGCGCCGTCGTCGTGGAGGTCCATGGTGTCCACGATGAGGGCCTCCAGCTTCAGCCGCTTCAGGCTCTTGGTGCGGAAGTGCCGCTTGTTGACCCACTGGGCGTCGATCCCGGTCTCCATCAGCGCGGCGGCCACCCGGTGGGTGTCCGGGCTGGTATTGCTGTACTGGAAGCAGCCGGTATCGGTGGACACCGCCACATAGAGGGGCAGGGCCACCTCTCGGGACACCGGCCCCCACTGGCGGACGATGTCATAGACCAGTTCGCCGCAGGCCGCCCGCCCGGCGTCCAGGCAGGTCTCTTTTGCAAAATACTCCTGGGAGGGGTGGTGGTCGATGGCCAGATCAATGCCCTTTTGGAGCCACTGCTCTCCGGCAGGGGTAAAGAGCCCCTTCCCCGCAATGTCCACCGACACCACAAAGGCAGGCCGGAAGTCCTCCGGGGCCAGACAGCCCTCCAGGTAGGGAGTGAACAGGCGGGTGGCGTCCTCGTTGGGGAGGAGCCAGGCCGTCCGGCCCTGCGCCCGCAGGGCCAGGCACAGGCCCACGGCGCAGCCGATGGTATCTCCGTCGGGGCGCTTGTGGGTCAGGATCAGGATATCATTTTGGCGCAGCAGCAATTCTGCCGCTTCTCTGTACTCCATAGGGGCACCTCACTTGTCCAGCTTTTCGATGAGCTCCAGGATGTGGGCGCCCTCGGCGATGGAGTCGTCGGCCACAAAGGTAAGCTCGGGGGTATACCGGAGCTGAAGGGACCGCCCCAGCTCCCGGCGCAGGTAACCGCCGGCTGACTTGAGGCCCTTGACCACCTCTTTGACGTCGCTCTTGTCCAGCATGCTCACATAGACCTTTGCATAGCGCAGGTCCGGGGCGGTATCCACCGCCGTAATGGAGACCAGCCCGTGGACCCGTGGGTCCTTCACGGTGCGGATGAGGGCGGACAGCTCCCGCTGGATCTCCTCGTTGATGCGTCCGATACGATTGCTTGCCATATTTTTCTCCTATTAAGCATACAGACCCGTCCCCTCCTCAAATGACTTGGGGATGGAACGGGTCTGTTTGGTTTGATTGCACGGGCTCCGGTGTGGTTTGGACGTCGGGGGAATCTTACACCTCGATCTGCTCCATCAGGTAGGCTTCGATTACGTCGCCCTCTTTGATGTCCTGGAACTTCTCGAAGGTAATGCCGCACTCGTAGCCCTGGGCGACCTCCTTCACGCTGTCCTTGAAGCGCTGGAGGGAGGCAATGGCGCCGTCGTAGATGACGATGTTGTCCCGGAGCAGGCGCATCTGGGCGCCCCGCTGCATCTTGCCCTCGGTGACATAGCAGCCGGCCACCATGCCCACGCCGGTGATGCGGAACACGTTGCGGACCTCGGCCCGGCCCAGGTCCACCTCCTTGAACTTGGGGGTCAGCATGCCCTTCATGGCAGCTTCTACCTCGTTGATGGCGTCGTAGATGACCCGGTACATCCGCATATCCACGTTCATACGGCCGGCGGAATCCCGGGCGTTGTTGTCGGGGCGGACGTTGAAGCCCACGATGATGGCCCCGGAGGTGGCCGCCAGCATGACGTCGCTCTCGCTGATGGCGCCCACGGCGCAGTGGATGACCCGGACCCGGACCTCCTCGTTGGAGATCTTCTCCAGGCTGGCCTTCACCGCCTCGGCAGAACCCTGGACGTCGGCCTTGACGATGATGTTCAGGTTCTTCATCTCGCCGGCCTGGATCTGGCTGAACAGGTCCTCCAGAGAGACCTTCTGGCCCACAGGGCCGTTCATGCGGTCCTTCTGCTCCTGCTTGCGCTGCTCCACCAGCTCACGGGCCATGCGCTCGTCGTCCACGGCGTGGAAGTCGTCGCCGGCACCGGGCACCTCGCCCATGCCGATGATCTCCACGGGCACGGAAGGACCGGCCTCCTTCAGCTTCTCACCCCGGGCGCTGGTCATGGCGCGGACACGGCCCACGGCGGTGCCGGCAATGATGATGTCGCCCTGGTGCAGGGTGCCGTTCTGGACCAGCAGGGTGGCCACGGGGCCGCGGCCCTTGTCCAGCCGGGCCTCGATGACGGCGCCGTGGGCGGAGCGGTTGGGGTTGGCCTTGAGCTCCTGCATCTCGGCGGTGAGGACCACCATGTCCAGCAGGTTGTCGACGCCGTCGCCGGTCTTGGCGGAGATGGGGCAGATGATGGTCTCGCCGCCCCACTCCTCGGGCACCAGCTCGTACTCGGTGAGCTGCTGCTTGATGCGCTCGGGGTTGGCCTCCGGCTTATCCATCTTGTTGATGGCCACAATGATGGGGATGTTGGCCGCTTTGGCGTGGTTGATGGACTCCACGGTCTGGGGCATGATGCCGTCGTCGGCCGCCACCACCAGGATGGCGATATCGGTAATCATGGCGCCCCGGGCGCGCATGGCGGTGAACGCCTCGTGGCCGGGGGTGTCCAGGAAGGTGACGGGCTTGCCGCCCACGTCCACCTGATAGGCGCCGATGTGCTGGGTGATGCCGCCGGCCTCGCCGGAGGCCACATGGGCGGAGCGGATATAGTCCAGCAGGGAGGTCTTGCCGTGGTCGACGTGGCCCATGACCACCACTACGGGGGCCCGGTCCTCCAGATCCTCCTCCTTGTCCTCGCTCACATCGTTGAGCTTCTCCTCAATGGTGACGATGATCTCCTTCTCCACCTTGCAGCCCATCTCTTCGGCGATGATGGCGGCGGTATCATAATCGATCACGTCGGAGAGGGAGGCCATAACGCCGTTCTTGATGAGGCACTTGACCACCTCGGCGCCGGTCTTCTTCATCCGGCTGGCCAGCTCGCCCACGGCGATCTCGTCGGGAATCTTCACCACAGTGGGGTGCTTCTTGGCGATCTCGGCCTGGAGGCGGCGCATCTTCTCCTGCTCCTCCGCCCGGCGCTTGCTACCCTGGAAGCCGCCGCCCCGGCGCTGCTGGTTCCGGCCCTGGAACTTCTGCTTGCCGGCCTGCATCTGTTTGGTCTTGCCGGCGGCCAGATCCTCCAGGCGCTGGTCGTACTTCTCCAGGTTCACGTTGCCGCTCTTCCGGGTGTCCACGATCTTCTTCTCGGGGACCTTCCGGCTCACGCTGCTCTGGCCCTGGGGAGCCGTCTTCTGGGCGGGCTGCTGGCTCTGGGCCGGCTTGCCGCCGCCCTGGAGCTGGCTGCCGGCGGGCTTGCCGCCGTTCTGGGCGGCGGGAGCCCCCTTCTCTCCGCCCTTCTGGGCGGCGGGCTTGGTCTCTGCAGCCGGCTTGGGCTCGTGATAGGTGTCTGCAAAGATGCTCTCGATGCTCTCCACCTGGTTGTTCCGGGTGAGATAGTCAAAGAGGATGGCCAGCTCGCCGTCCTCCAGGACCTGCATGTTGTTCTTGGGGGCGGGGCCGTACTTGCCCAGAATGGTGATGATCTCCTTGGGCGCGCGGCCAAAGTCCTTGGCCACATCCCGAACTCTGTACTTGATCAGACTACTCAAATATATTCCCTCCGTTGATCGTTGGGATCACTTCAATACGAAAACCCGGAGCCGCGACCCGGGCTTGCGTATTGAAGCGATCCGCTGGCTGATACTACCTTCCCGCCGCATCTGCGGCCTCATCTGTACCCCTTCACGTCACGTGACGCCCTCCTCCGCGCTTTGTACCCCTGCCTGGGTCCTTTCGCACCTGCTTCCTGCGGCCCTCCGCCCCTTTGGGGGAGGCCGGTCTGGCGGGTGCAACCCAGGGCTTGGCTGCCGCCCGCTCCATTTTCTTCTCGTGCCGCCGCTGCTCCTTCTGCCGCTGGAGGGCCCGCTGGGCCTTTTCCTCCAGAAGGGCGGCGGTATCGCCGTACTGCTCCTGGTCCATTGCCGCCAGCTTTTGGGCAAAGGCGGCGGCCAGACCGTAATCGGTGATGGCCAGCATGGCGCAGGAGGTGCGTCCCACCGCCAGCCCCAGCTCTCCCTTGGTATAGGGAGACTGGACAGCGGGGACGGCCCCCGCCTGGGCAAAGTGGGCCGCCCGGCGCAGGGTGTTGTCTGCGGCGTCGGCGGCCAGCACCACCAAACGGGCCTTGCGGGCCCGGGCGGCGGCACCCACCGGCTCCTCGCCCACCTCCACCCGGCCGCCCTTTCGGGCCAGTCCGATGAGTCGAAGCGCGTTATCCATCCTGCTCCTCCCCCGTCCTCATCTGGCCCTCCAGGGCCTCGTAGACCTCCGGCGGCAGGGCCGCTGAAAAGGCCCGCTCCAGGGCCCGGGATTTCCGGGCCTTTTTCAGGCACTCCGGGTCGGGGCACACATAGGCTCCCCGGCCCGGCTTCTTTCCCTTGAAATCCAGGGAGACCTCTCCCTCCGGGGCGCGCACCACCCGGATGAGCTGTCGCTTTTCCTTCATTTCCCGGCAGCCAACACACTGCCGCATGGGGATCTTCTTGGGCATGTCACGCACTCCCCTCTTTGTATCTCAATCGCCGCGCGGCCCGTCAGTTTGGCCGCCAGACGGGCGTTCTGGCCAGCCCCACAAAAGGCGACGCCTTTTGCGGGGGCCCCTTTTTTCATTTGATTTGGGCGGAGTGAATCCGCCCAAACCCAAGCTTTGCCCAAGGGCAAAGGCTTGGCGCGGCAGACGCCGCGGTCAGGAGGGCCTTACATTTCGGCGTCCGCGTTCTCCTCGGGCTCCTCCGCGCTCTCCACCTCGGCCTCCTCCGCCACAGGCAGCTCGCCCGGGTCGGACTCCGGCTTGATGTCGATCTTGTAGCCCGTCAGCTTGGCCGCCAGACGGGCGTTCTGGCCCTCCTTGCCGATGGCCAGGGAGAGCTGGTCGTCGGGCACCAGCACCCGGCAGCTCTTGCCGTCGGGCAGCAGGTCCACGCTGACCACGTCGGCGGGAGAGAGGGCCGCCGCCACATAGGCGGTGGGGTCCTCGCTGTACTTGATGATGTCCACCTTTTCCCCGTGGAGCTCCTCCACGATGCTGTTGACCCGCTGTCCGCCGGGGCCCACGCAAGCGCCGATGGGGTCCACATTCTCATCGGCGGACCAGACGGCGATCTTCGTGCGGCTGCCCGCCTCCCGGGCGATGGACTTGACCTCCACGGTGCCGTCGTAGATCTCAGGGATCTCCAGCTCGAAGAGACGCTTGACCAGACCGGGGTGGGTACGGGAGATGAGGACCTGGGGCCCTCTGGTGGAGCGGCGGACCTCCACCACATAGACCTTCAGCCGGTCGCCCTCGTGAATCTCCTCCCCACGGACCTGCTCGCCGGGAGCCAGGAAGGCTTCCGTGTACTCGCTGCTGGAGCTGATGCGCAGGTTGGCCGCGCCGCTGCGGGGGTCGATACGGCTGACCACACCGGTGAGGATCTCATGCTCCTTGGAGCTGAACTCGTCGTAGATCATGCCCCGCTCGGCCTCCCGGATGCCCTGGATGATGACCTGACGGGCGGTCTGGGCGGCGATGCGGCCAAAATTCTTGGGCTTGACCTCAATGCGGACCACATCCCCCAGCTGGGCGTGGGGGATGGCCCGGCGGGCCTCCTCCAGGGACATCTCGGTGGCCGGATTGTCCACGGTCTCCACGATGTCCTTGAGGATGAACATGCGCACCTCACCGGTCTCGGGGTTGGCCTTGACCTCGATGTTGTCCCCGGCCCCCTCGTGGTCCCGCTTGTAGGCGGAGGCCAGGGCCTGGGTGATCTTCTCCATCATATATCCGGCGGGAATGCCCTTCTCCTTCTCGATCTGGGCAATGGCGGCGAAAAACTCCTGGCCGTCGTTCTCGCTGCTGTTGGTCTTTTTGGCGTTCTTTCTCGGCATTTCGTTCTCTCCCTTAAAAGCTCACATGCAGCCGCACCTGAGCAACGTCTTTCTTCTCCAAAGTCTCCGTCCCGCCGGGGAGCTCCACCGTCACGTCCCCGCCGTCATAGCCACGGAGCACACCGGTGAGCTCCTTCCGCCCGTCCCGGGCCCGGTAGAGCTTCACATCCACCTCGCTGCCCACGAACCGGGCAAAGTGCTCCGGCTTTTTGAGGGCCCGGTCGGCGCCGGCGGAGGAGACCTCCAGGGTATAGCTCCCCTCAATGGGGTCGGCCTCGTCCAGCGCGTCGCTGAGGGGGCGGCTCACCGCCTCGCAGTCATTGATGGACACCCCGTCCGCCTTGTCGATGTAGATCCGGAGGAACCACTCCCCCGCCTCCTTGACATACTCCACATCCCAGAGACTGCACCCGGCCGCCTCCACAATGGGGGCCGCCAGCGCCGCCGTGAGCTCGGTCACCTTCGCCATGCTGCATCCCTCCCGACACATTCCCCAGATACTTGAAGATCTGTTTTTTTCAATAAGAAAGAGCGGGGCGGACCCCACTCTTGACGGATACTTACACTGCTAGTGTGGACAGTATATCATATAGATAGTCTGATTGCAAGATTTTTACCGGGAATTCTTGAAAATACAGGGGCTTCTTCCCCCAAAAGCAGTCTGCCCAGGCGTTATGCCCGGGCAGACTTTGTAATGCGCAGGGGCGGGCCCTCCAGGTCCACCCGCCGGTCAGCCAGGGCCACCGTATGGCCCTCGTGGGCGCACAGCAGCGTCGGCAGGCCCAGTGCCCGGACGGCGTCCATCAGGTCCTCCGTCCGGGCCGGGTCCACCCCGGCGAAGGGCT
>NZ_JAPFEA010000088.1 GCF_026169115.1 Intestinimonas sp.
CCGCCGATGCCGCCGCAGATGAGGGTATCCACCCCGCTGCCCGCGAGCAGCCCCGCCAGCGCGCCGTGGCCGCTGCCGTTGGCGCTGAGGATGGCCGCCGACTGCACGGCCCCGTCCTCCACGCTGTATACCTTGAACTTCTCCGTGTGGCCGAAGTGCTGGAACACCTGGCCGTTTTCATAGGTCACCGCGATCTTTTTCACAGCTGTTTCCTCCTTCATGACAATGCCGGTGGCAGCGCGGACAGCCCGGTTTTCCGCCGGGGCAGAGGGTAAAGGCCCCGCCCCCGATGGTCAGCTCTCCGCCCCGGACCAGGAAGCTGGCCACCTTGGACCGGGCGGCGCCGTAGATGGCCTGCACCGTGGCCCGGGAGACCTCCATCTGCCGGGCGCACTCGGCCTGGCTGAGTCCCTCCAGGTCCATGAGACGCAAAGTCTCAAATTCATCCACCGTCATGTGGATGGTCTCCCGGCAGGGGGTTGGGTCTCCCGCCGAGCGGAAGCTCCGCCGCTCCGGCAGGGCGCATACCCGCCGGCGCTTGCAGGGTCTGGGCATCCGGCCGCCTCCTCTCCTGTTTCTGGTATATGCCAGTAACATTAGGATACTCCTATTTCTGGCATATGTCAAGAATAAGGGGAGAGTTTTCCACACCGTGGGAAAATTTGTGGATGTTTTTTTGGAGCGGGAGGTGGCGTAGGGGCCGATGTCCCCATCGGCCCCTACGGGATATGACGGCGTCATGCTGAGCAAAGCGAAGCATCCGTTTTCCCCGTCCTTTTGCGTCATGGGAAGACTCCCTCAGTCGCCTGCGGCGACAGCTCCCTCAAAGAGGGGGCCAACGGATTCTTCGCCTTCGGCTCAGAATGACGGGTGGCTCAAATGGGCCATATCCCTGTTCTGTGGGGCGCGGCCTCCCGGACGCGCCCATGCACCATGTCATTCTGTGGGGCGCGACGACCCCGGCGCGCCAAACCACCCCGCAGGGCATGGCGACCACGCCGTTTTGGGGCATGTAGGGGCGCACCTGCGTGTGCGCCCGCCGCCCGTAGACCTTCCCCCTCCCAGGGGGAAGGTGGCATTTGCGGAGCAAATGACGGATGAGGGTGGGCATCGGGCGTGGTCTGCGCCCTGCCCACCCCCTCAGTCCGGCTCTGCCGGACAGCTCCCCCGTCAAGGGGGAGCTATATTTTGTGGAGCGCGGCCTCCCGGGCCGATGGGGACATCGGCCCTACGGGATATGACCGCGTCATGCTGAGCAAAGCGAAGCATCCGTTTTCCCCGTCCTTTTGCGTCATGGAAGGACTCCCTCAGTCACCTGCGGCGACAGCTCCCTCAAAGAGGGAGCCAACGGATTCTTCGCCTTCGGCTCAGAATGACGGGACGGAAGGTGATGCCGAGGTGTGCAGAGCGGAGAGGACCCCATCACAAAAGGCAAAAAAACGCCCCGGGGAGGGTAAAACCTCCGCCGGGGCGGTCTGATCTGGTTTACGGGTCGTTCTGGTCCGCGGGGTCCTGGGTCGGCTCTGCCGGGGGCTCGGTCTCTGTCTGCCCGTCAGCGGAGGCGTCCTCCTGGTCCTGACCCTCCTGGGGCTTGCTGCCGTCAAAGAGGGTGATCTTCCGGGCGGGCCGCTCCACGTCGCCGTCCAGGGCGGGGGAGGCGGTCTTGGCGTGGGTGGAGGCGTAGGCGTCCTCCACCAGGGCGGGGTCCCGGCCCTCGATGATGGCCACCATCTCGCCGCCGGTGATGGTCTCCTTCTCCAGGAGATAGGCCACCACCTTGTGCATGTCCTCCAGGTTCTCCTTGAGGACCTCCACGGCGTTCTGGTAGCACTCGGTCAGGATGGCCTGGACCTCCCGGTCCATGGCGGCGGCGGTGTCCTGGGCGCAGTCCAGGCCGTAGCCGCCGTCCAGGTACTGGTTGCGGACGGAGCCCAGGGCCATCATGCCGAAGGCGTCGCTCATGCCGTACATGGCCACCATGTTGCGGGCGATGTTGGTGGCCTCCTGGATGTCCTGGGAGGCGCCGTTGGTCATGGTGTGGAGGACCACTTCCTCAGCGGCCCGGCCGCCCATGGAGACGGTGATCTTGGCCAGCAGCTCGTCCCGGGTCCGCAGGTTGGTCTTGTCCTCCTCGGGCATGAGGAGGGTGTAGCCCAGGGAGCCCTCGGTGTGGGGGACGATGGTGATCTTCTGCACCGGCTCGGCGTGCTTCTGCTTGTAGGCCACCATGGCGTGGCCCACCTCGTGATAGGCCACCAGCTTCTTTTCAAACTCGGTGAGGACGGAGTTTTTCTTCTCGCTGCCGGCGATGACGAACTCGAAGGAGGCCAACAGGTCCTCCTGGGTGACCAGCTTCCGGCCATGGCGGACCGCCCGGAGGGCGGCCTCGTTGACCAGGTTGGCCAGGTCCGCGCCCACGGTGCCGGCGGTGGCCAGGGCGATCTTCTTGAGGTCCACGTCCTCGGCCAGCTTGATCTTCCGGGTGTGGACGTGGAGGGTGGCCAGACGGCCGGCCAGGTTGGGCCGGTCAATGGTGATGCGCCGGTCAAAGCGGCCGGGGCGGAGGAGGGCGGGGTCCAGCACCTCGGGCCGGTTGGTGGCGCCCAGGACGATGACGCCCTTGCCGGGGTCAAAGCCGTCCAGCTCGGCCAGGAGCTGGTTGAGGGTCTGCTCCCGCTCGTCGTTGCCGCCCATGCGGTTGTCACGGGACTTGCCGATGGTGTCGATCTCGTCGATGAAGATGATGCAGGGGGCCATCTTGCTGGCCTCCTTGAAGAGGTCGCGGACCCGGGCCGCGCCCATGCCCACGAACATCTCCACGAAGTCGGAGCCGGAGATGGAGAAGAAGGGCACGTTGGCCTCGCCGGCCACGGCCTTGGCCAGGAGGGTCTTACCGGTGCCCGGCGGGCCCACCAGCAGCGCGCCTTTGGGCAGCTTGGCGCCGATCTCGGTGTATTTCTGCGGGTTGTGGAGGATGTCTATGATCTCCTGCATGGACTCCTTGGCCTCGTCCTGTCCGGCCACGTCCAGGAAGGTGACGCCGGTGGACTTCTCCACATAGACCTTGGCGGTGGACTTGCCCATGCCGCCCAGGCCGCCGCCCATCTTGCTGGACATGCCCCGGAAGAGGAAGGAGAAGAGGACCACCATGATGACCACGGGGAGGACATAGGAGATGAGGAGGGTGATGATGGGGGAGAGCTGCTCAATGTAGGGGGGGCCGTAGATGACGCCGTTTTTCTCCATGAGGGAGATGAGGCGGGACATCTCGGTGTCGCTGGTGATGGGGGCGCAGTAGTAGCTGGGGCCCTCCTTGAGCGCGGCCTTCCACTGGTCGGAGCCCACCTCGGGGAGCTTGGCGGCCTGGCCCTTCCCACCGGGGGCGGCGGGTGCGGCGGGGACGGCCGAGCCGCCGGTGAGGCTCTCCAGGCC
>NZ_JAPFEA010000044.1 GCF_026169115.1 Intestinimonas sp.
CAATTCCATGGCCCGCTGGGTGGGCATGTTGTAGTCTCCGCCCGACCTGCGGATCAAAAATCCGTTCCTCCGCATCCAGTCGAAAAGCCGGTTCTGGCCCATGTTGGGGACGCCATTCTGCTTGAGCAGCTTCGCCAGCTCGCCGATCAGGATAGAGGTCTTGGCTGTGCTCACCGCATCGGCAAAGAGCACTTTGGGCCGGTCCAGCTCCCGCTGTTCCTCCAGGGCCCGGATCTTCTGGTCTGCGATATGGAGAGCCCGGGCCATAACCTTCTCTGGGCTGTTCCAGTCCCGCTCCAGGGCAAGGAAATACTGTCGGGCCAGCTTGCCCTTCTCGTTGCGCTGGAGCATGCAGATCTCTTTCGCCATGTCGATAGAGATGGCGGCATCCTTCATACTCTGCGGGCCACCTGCTGGGTTATGGACAAAAATGTCCGTGACTGAATAATCAGCATTTTCGGTGAATCCGTACTCACACATACGGGGGAACCACTTGTGATACGGAGTTTCCACTTCCAGAAACTCGTGCAGTTCTCTTGCGGAGACGGCGGGTCGCTCGCCGGTATAGTCAACTTTGATAAGCTCGTTCATGAATACCCTCCTTCATTTCTCATCCTACCTCTGCTCAGGCAGATCTAGAATCTCGCAGATGGCCTGGACAATTTTGGGCGTTGCCAATGTTCCGGTCTTGATTTTGTATAGGTAGGAGCTATCGAAGTAAAGACCTGTCCGATCCCGGACCTGCTCAATCAGCCAGTTCTGATTTTTCTCCATGTCGATGAGCCGCTTCCCGATTCCCTTTCCGAACTCCGTTGTCCGGCGTCCCATTTTGCTCTCCCTCCTTTACACATAAGCGTGGTTTGTGGTAGAATGGAGCCGCCCATGGGCGGGAAGGGGGTGGACGCCATCGAGGGTATCCTCACCGGTGCCATATCCCTTGCCCTGGTTCTCGTAATCTCCCGGACAGCGGGCTGAAATGGCAGCCCCGTTACGCACACGAAGCCGGGGTCCCATGCCGAGCGCCGTTTCACCCACGGCGGCAACATGGTCGAGACAAGGTGTGGCGGGGGCCGGGGTGCGGGTGACACCCCGGCCTCTCAACCGGGCGGATCTGTTCTACCATCACAAAGGGCCGATCACTTTTGAAAAGGAGATAAATGTATGGATTTCAAAGTCGAGATCAAGTGCGAAAAATGTAAATGTTCGTTTGAGTTTCGTCCTGGCGAGTTTGTGGATCGTGATGCTATGTCATGTCCGAACTGCGGCCAAGAGTTGGACCCTTCTGTTTTTTCACACTTGAAAACTGGAATTTTAGAGCTGGCCCAAGTGCCCGATATGATACCGGATGATTGGGAACTATTCCCCTCAGCCCCACAGAAGGAGCTAGAATTCTCGTTACAGGTCAAAGGGTATCATCCCTTCTCAGATGGTTAAATTTTTGCGTCTTTCAGCTTTTCCTTCGCCATCTCTATAAGGCACTCCGCCTGCCGGAAGGTCAGGCCCTTCCCGATCAGCGCCCGGCAGATCCCTTTAAGTGCTTCATCGATTGTGTCTTGGCTGACGCCCATAAAGATTTTCTTGTAGTCCACTCCCTCACCCCCAATCAGATTCAGGTTTCGAAAGGAAGATTTAATTGAAAAGGAATTGCTTCATATTTTTTCTATTGCTCCCCTTGGTCCTTCTGTGTGCTTGTGGTGAGGAAGCGGTAGTACAGGAAGAGGTAAATCGGTGCTCTATCTGCAGCCGGGAAACAAGCTCACAGATTTATTTTGACGACTATTATGGGTCCGGTTATGTCTGTGCGGACTGCTTTAACTAGATGTGTCCAAGAAATTGATGACCAACACAGTAGCTAACTTGTGAGATTATATTAGCATACTTAGTTAGAATATGCAAGGGTTTTCTTGAAAATATGTTGACTGAGTTAGAATCGTGTGATACTATAAGCCCAAGGAGGTGACGTCATGAATAATCGTATTGCAGAGGTTAGGAAACAAACCAAACTTACGCAGGAGAAATTTGCAGAACGGCTTGGGCTGACCCGTAATTTCGTGTGGATGATTGAAAAAGGGGACCGGGTACCAAGTGACCGGACCATCACCGACATCTGCCGCGAGTTCCAGGTGGACGAGCATTGGCTTCGGACAG
Organism: Intestinimonas sp.; assembly: GCF_026169115.1. Classification (GTDB taxonomy): domain Bacteria; phylum Bacillota; class Clostridia; order Oscillospirales; family Oscillospiraceae; genus Intestinimonas. The sequence continues at coordinate 2,149 of NZ_JAPFEA010000044.1, forward strand.
GGGAGGGGGAGATGATCCGCCCCATGAGCCGGAATGACGAGCTGGCCCGTTTCCTGGGGCAGGTCATCACCGACGACGACGACTTTAAGCGCACGCTTCTCACCGTCATGTCCCGCATGACCACCGATGAGTGGGCCATGCTGGAGCGCAAAGCCTGGGAGCTGGTGGAGGAAATGAAAAAGACCGGCCCCCAGTGACGGGGACCGGTCTTCTCTGTTCTGTGTTCACTTGTTGATGGTCAGGTTAACATACGAATTAGAGTCGATAATTTCTGCGGCGCTTCATCTGATCTGCGTGCGCTGCGAGGGTGTGTACATATACGGCTTGCAATGCTTTGACGTCCAGCAGATCCAGTCTGTTGTAGATAGCGTGTCTCAGTTTTGTATTCTCCCAGCCGTCTTCTCGTTTGAGCATCTCCGGATTTCGTTCTGCGAGGACAAGTAGCCATTCCGCCCTTGCCAAAGTACCCTCATCCCGCTCTTTGACTGCGGCTGCGATAAGATTGGCAAGCGCCTCGGTGGTCTCCTCATCGGACATCCGTTCCACATCCTCGCGGGTGAGCTCCCTCAGCTCGTTCAGTGTTTTCATCTCTTTCATATGTGGTCCTCCATATGTATTGAAGATGCTTTGATTATACCATGTCCTGTGCCGTGTCATTGCCCATGCCCGCCATTGGCAGGGACGGAGATGGTCAGCACAAATTCATAGACGGTCTTTAGCATCTCATCGTCCAGATGCACCAGCATCCTGGCCAGCTCGTCCAGCAGATCGGTTCGTTTCATATCATCCCTCCTGAGCAGGTCATGCGTGTTCCCGTGCTTCTATGATAGTACATTTGTTCTATATAATCAATGTGTAAAAGTGTACGAAAACCCCGCTATTTTTTCTCTATCCGCAACTTTTTGAGTCCGTTTTTTGGGACTTTGGTTGGTGTAGAATGAGGTGATGGAAGAGAGGGAAGGCTAAGCGGCACAACAAAAATTCACAGCTGTGGCAGAAATCCATGCGCTGCGCTAAACCACAAAAAGTTAAGAAAAATTACAGAAAGATGGTTGACAATTTGCCGCCAGGAGCATATTATAAAAATGGTAAACAGGATTTCCTGCTTGCCAAACACGCTAAACAGGCCCCTGGTAGTAAGCCCCCCACTTATACGGGGTCGGCTGAATCCTGGGGCCTTATTTTTGTTTGAGGTGATACTATGCGGACGGCTATCTTGGTAGACGGTGGTTTCTATCGGAAAAGGGCCAAATATCTCTGGGGTGAAAAATCGGGATCAGAACGGGCCAAAGAGTTACATGCATATTGTCAGACCCATTTACATGATCGTGCTGGTGGTGGAGATAGACAGCTATATCGGGTGTTTTATTATGATTGCGCACCTGTTGGGAGGAAAAGTGTATATCATCCATTAAAAAGAGCAAACGTAGACCTTGATAAATCAGATACATATACCTGGACTAATGCATTTTTTGAAGAGTTAAAAAAGAAAAGGAAGTTTGCTCTTCGGTTGGGGCACCTCTCGGAACATATGAACTACAACCTAAAACCAGAAGTCACCAGATTGTTATGCACCGGGAAACGAACACTAGAATCGTTAACGGAAGCAGACTTTATCTTCGTTGCACAACAAAAGGGTGTAGACATGAAAATAGGAGTGGATATTGCCTCTCTAGCTTATAAAAAACAGGTTGACCAAATTATTTTGATTGCTGGGGATAGTGATTTTGTCCCTGCGGCAAAACTTGCGCGAAGGGAAGGAATTGACTTTATATTAGACCCCATGTGGGGGAATATAACAGATGATCTTTTTGAACACATTGATGGATTAAAATCTCAATGGGGGAAAAGAAACGAACTCAAGGCCAATTCCACCTTGCAGGAGAAACAGAAGTGAAAAAGGGCCCCGCCGGTGCAGCGAACACCGAACGGGGCCAGGGGAGAAGTAAGTTTGACCGACCTACTTCCCCTTCATTCTATCAGAATGGAGGCCAATATGCAATCCACAAAAAGAGCGGCGAAAAAGCTGACCAATCCCACCCCAGTGCAGCTCCCCTCCGGCTCCTGGCGCTGTCAGGTGATGGTGGCCGGGAAGCGGGTCTCCGTGGTGGACGACGACCCGGCAGTGGCCCACGCCAAGGCCCTGGCCCTCAAAGCGGGACTGCTCCAGAAGGAGACGCCAGTCTCCTCCATGACCGTAGGGGACGCCGTGGACCGCTACATTGAAAGTAAGGATTCCGTCCTCTCTCCCTCCACCGTGGCCGGGTATAAGAAGATCAAAGCAAACGATCTGGAGGGGGTGGTGGGCACAAAGCTCCCCTTTCTCACCCAGGAAGCGGTCCAGCGATGGGTCAACGATCTTGCCAAGAAGAAATCGCCCAAATCCGTGCGCAATGCCCACGGGCTCCTGAGCGCCGCCTTGAGCGTCTATCGGCCCGACCTGGTGCTGAGGACCACCCTGCCGCAAAAGCAGAAGTACGACGTGAAGATCCCCGACCTGGACGAAATGAGTATGATCCTCAATGCCGCTCAGGGCAGTCAGATGGAGCTTCCCATCCTGCTGGCCATGTGGCTCGGCCTCCGGTCCTCGGAGATCAGAGGGCTCACCTGGGACTGTATCGAAGGGGACTTTATTCACATCAAGACCGCCATCGTGGACGGGGAAAACGGCGCGCAGGAGAAGGGAACCAAGACCTTTTCCGGGGACCGGAAAATCAGGTTGCCACAGCATATATTGGATGTACTAAACAGAACGCCACACAGATCCGAACACATGGTGACACTATCAGGTCAGGCCATGTATAAGCGGTTTAGCCGATTGTGTAAAAAGCTGGGGGTTCCGCATTACCGCTTTCACGACCTCCGGCATACAGCCGCATCGGTGGCTATGTCTCTCGGTGTTCCAAATACCTATATTCAGCAACGCATGGGGCACAAAACAGACAACATGCTCAAAACAACATATTTGCATACACTGAGATCAAAAGAGGACCAATTCTCAAATATGATAGATGCTCAGTACAATGCACTTTTGCACACGAATTTACACACGGAAAACGACGGGACTTAGAGCTGCAAGTGCTTATCAGGTTTTAACAGGGGGGTTCAACTCCCCCCGCCTCCACCAAAAAAGAAAGACATCTGCTTTCAGCAGATGTCTTTCTTTTTTGGGTTCCGCCGCCCAGAGGGCGGCTCCACCCTTCGGTGATTAAAAATGCTCGGGGCAAGTGAATTGCCCCTGCGCCAAGGTTTTGACTGCGGCAAAACGCTTGTACGGCGCAAATGCGCCGCCGGCCAGAAGGCCGATTGGGTACTCCTCAAGTAAAACCGCAAACAACCTGAGAGGATTCGGATTGTTACCCCTTGCCAAAAGAGAGCCAGACGAACACCACGCCGACGATTTATGCAGTCGGTGGAGTGTTCGTCTTGGTCTGTCTGCTATGTGCGGAGAGATAAGAAAAGAGGCCGCTATGCAGGGTGTTCCCTGTGTAGCGGCCTCTTTTTGCCAGTGCCAATGTTCTAACGGAGTTCATAATTTTCGTACAAAAACCCTGGTGGGGAAGATTTGGTTTTAAGCGGAGGGGCGTCGCGCAAGCGACGCCCCTCCGCTCTTTCGCTGATAGGCATGGCTTTGAAAATGGATCTAGCGGGTTCTTGCTTACTTTCTTATTTCACCGCGTTTAAGCAGGTGCTTTTGTGTTGGAGTTCGCTGCCGAAAGGCGACTCTGTTTTTCTGAGGGCCGGCGCTGTGCTGGAGCAAGGCATCCTATCAGGTGATCTGAAGGGACCCCTTTGCGCCCATGAGCAGGCTGACGACATCAGGTGCGGTGATGAGGACATAGCGGGGGTCCATCTGCTCCGGAGTGAATCCGTTGTGTACCATACAGGAATTGCAGATACACACCTGACCACCCAGCTCCAGAAATTCGTCCAGCTGTCCGCCGACCTCCGAGAACGGGTCGCCGATATCCACGCCGCGGGCGGCATCCGGCTGTCCCAGGGCGACGGCCTTTACCATGAGGATGATGGAGGCGGAATAGCCCTGCTTCAGGGCATTCAGGGCCATGACCACTGCAACGGTCAGATTGTCCGGGTTCTCTTTACCTTCAAACAGGGTCACCACAAAATCAGTCTGCTTCATAGTCGCAGGCTCCCTTCTTTCAAATTCTGGGGCTATGCTACCATATGGAGCCATAGAGTGTCTGTGATGTTGTTACATACAGCGATGAGGCGGGTAGGAGAAACAGCAGTGTTGCAGAATGAAAAAGGCTTGGGAAGCACATAGAAAGTGTGACTTCCCAAGCCTTTTTGATAAATCGGAATTTGCCGGCCCGTCTATCAGGACTTCGGTGGCATTGCGGTGGCCATCCCCTTGATGACGACGTCGCCTCGTTGATTGGTACAGATGGTCTCCAGCTTCACGATGTTTTTCTCGGGAAGGATCTCATTGACAGTACAGCAGGCGGTTACGGTGTCGCCGATGTAGACCGGTTTGGTGAACTTCAACTCCTGGCCGAGATAGATGGTGCCCGGTCCGGGGAGCTTCATGCCCAGAACGGCGGAGATGAAGCCCGCCCCCAGAATGCCGTGGGCGATCCGTCCGCCAAACTGTGTCTGGCTGGCGGAGACCTCGTTGGTGTGGGCCGGGTTGAGGTCCCCGGTGATCCCTGCAAACAGATAGACGTCTGTCTCCGTTACGGTCTTTGTCACACTGGCGCTGTCGCCCAGATTGATCTCTTGAATGGTCATCTTTCATTCCTCCTGATTTGTTTTGTATTCAGACGGAAAAGGCTTATCGGGAGCGAAGATCCATCCGCTCCTCGCAGAAAATGCGTGTGTCCATGCGCTGAACGTCCCTCATAATGGGGGTGAAGTCCATCTGGTCCAGGATATCCCGCTGAATGTCGATGCCGGGGGCCACCTCCCTGAGCTCCACGCCCTCCTCTGTGAGGGCGAAGACGGCCCGCTCCGTCACATAGAGGACAGGCTGTCCGTGGCGGATGGCATAGCTGCCCGCAAAGGTCACCTGCTCCACCTGATTCACCAGCTTTCTGACTTTGCCCTCCTGGAGGATTTTCAGGGCGCCGTCCTCCACAGAGACCTTCAGTCCGCCTGCGGTGAAGGTGCCGCAGTAGATCACCTTCTTGGCGTTTTGTGTGATGTTGATGAAGCCGCCGCAGCCTGCGATCTTGGGACCGAACTTGCTCACATTCACATTCCCTGCCCTGTCCATTTGGGCAAGACCCAGGAAGGCGACGTCCAGCCCGCCGCCGTCATAAAAATCAAACTGGGTGGGCTGGTCCAGGATGCAGTCCACATTGGTGGCAGCTCCGAAGTCCAGTCCGCCGGCTGGAACGCCGCCCACAGCGCCCACTTCTGTTGTGAGGACCATCCCCTCCAGGCCCTCTTCCGCCGCGACAGCGGCCACGCCCTCCGGCATGCCAATGCCCAGATTGGTCACAGCGTGGGGGACCAGCTCCATGGCCGCTCTGCGCGCGATGATCTTACGCTCCCCCATCGGGAGGGGGGCAAGGGTGTCCATTGGGACGCGGACCTCACCGGAGAAGGCGGGGTCGTACTGTGTGCCGAAGGTCTGCATGTGGTGCCCGGGGGTGGACGGTACCAGCACGTCCACGTAGATTCCGGGGAGACGGACCAGTCTGGTGTCCAGACAGCCATGGGTGACCACCTTTTCCACCTGGACGATCACCTTTCCGCCGGAGTTGTGGGCAGCCTGGGCCTGGGCCAGCGCCTCGGCATATACGCCTTCCTTTTCAAAGGTGCAGTTGCCCTGCTCGTCAGCATAGGTAGCCCGGATGACCGCGACGTCGATGGGGAAAGATGGGTAGAACAGCCGTTCCTCGCCGCCTATCTGGATGAGCTGGACCACATCTCCTGCTGCACGGGCGGCATCGTTGAGCTTTCCGCCCTCCAGGCGAGGGTCCACAAAGGTGTCCAGTCCCACATGGGTGATTACGCCGGGACGCTTTGCGGCAATTTCCCGGAAGAGCTGAGAGATGACGCCCTGGGGCAGATTGTAGGCGGCCAGCCGATTCTCCGCGGCCAGCTTTCCCAACTTGGGAGCCAGGCCCCAGTGGCCGCCGATCACCTTGCTGCACAGCCCCTCCACAGCCAGGTGGTTGAGACCGCGGTCAGAGCTGTCGCCCTGGCCGGAGGCGTAAACCACCGTCAGGTCCCTGAGCTGTCCGCTAGAGGCGTATTCCTCCAGAGCCACCATGATCTCCTCCGGGTGCATCACTCCGTTGGCAAAGCCGCCGAAGGTCACGGTGGCTCCGTCCCGGAAGCAGGCTTCAACGGCCTCGCGGGCGGTCAGAATCTTTGCCATAGGTCCATATCCTCCTTAACAAAATGAAATAGAATGACTGAATAGTACAAAACGCAATCATATTTTAGGGGAAAATGGGTCAGTGCCCATAGGAACGGACACTGACCCACTCCGAGCATGACAGAGGGAGACGTGGCAGGTCGGATCAGATGAGCCCGACGATGGCCATTGTGGCGGCGATCAGCGCCAGCACGATGGGGGTGATAACGGTCATGACCAGGACGTGGGGATAAGACTCCTTGGTGGTCACGCCGCAGACCTGGGCCTCCATGACGAAGGTGGGGCAGTGGGGCAGGGTGTCCATGCCCATAGCGGCCATGCCGACGACCTTGTAGAGGGCCTCGGGGTTCACGGTACCCAGGGACATGAACTGGTCAGCCATGGTGCTGCAGAAGATCTGAGTACCGCTGAGGGAGGCGCCGGTGATACCGGAGAAAACGTTGGTCACGATGACGGCGGAGATGTAGGGGTTCATCTTGTCGGCCAGCATCATGGCGAAGTTCATGAAGTACTGGAAGCCTGCACAGGCGTTGACGACGGAGGCGAAGCCCATCAGGGCGGCGGTCAGCAGGAGGGGGTTGATGCTGGAGAGGAAGCCGGTCACCAGGTCCTCCACAACATGGCCCTTGAGATACTTGTAGTTGGTGATAAGGAGGACAATGGCGCCCACGCCCATGGCGGTATTGATGCCGTCGGAGGCGCTCATGTAGTTGGCCAGGACCAGCTTCAGAACGATGATAACGACGTAGGGCAGGATGGCCAGGTGGATGGGGGGCAGCTCCTTGCCGCTGGTGCTGCCGGCGATGAGCTCAGCGTCGCTCTCAGAGGCCACAAAGCCGATGCCGCGGGCCCGAAGAGAGTTGGAGGCCCAGGTGAAGTAGAACACGCCGAAGCCGAAGGCCACGATGAGGAGAACGATGGCCATGGTGGGGGCGGCAAAGGTGGTGACGCCCAGCTTCTCGGAAAGGGCGATGCACAGCATGGAGGGGGCGCCGGGGGTGACCACGTTCAGGACCACGGCGCCATACAGGAAGATGGCGGGCATCAGCAGCTTGGAGACGTTTGCCTTGCGGAACATGGGGACAGCCACAGGGTAGACGGCGAAGATGATGATGAAGGCGTTGACACCGCCGTAGGCCAGCAGGAAGGTGATGATGAGGGTGCCGGCCACCGTGGCCTTCACGCCCAGGAAGCCGAAAAGGAAGTTTGCAATGGACTCGGCTGCGCCGCTCTTTTTCATCAGCTCACTGTACGCGGAGCCGATGGTGAACAGGAACAAATAAGAGCCGAAGGTGCTGCCGAGAGAGGCGGCATAGGTGCCGGTGAGGGTCCCCCAGAAGGGAAGGCCGCTGGTGACAATAACGATGATGGCGCCGATCAGCGAGGCGACAAAGCCGTTGACTCCCTTGAAGGTGAGGTAGATCAGGACTGCAACGCCAAGGATCATGCCGATCACACTGATGATCTCCATAATGATTTCCTCTCTTTCTTTTTTGTTTTTGTAACCTGCCTTAGGCAGGCCGGAATGAATCAGCCGTAGGCAAAGGCGGCCACACAGCCCCGCCACTGCATGGGATTTTCAGAGGCCGCCATGTGGGTACAGCCATAGAGGGGCATCCGGGAAGACCGGGGGATCTGATGGCTCATGTAGGCTGCGGTTTCGGGCCGGTAGGCGGAGCCGGGGTCGGCGTAAAGGATCATGGCCGGGACGTCGATCCGGGGCAGAACAGTGCGGAAGTCGGCCCCCGCCATGGTGGACCAGTAGTGATAATTGGCGGACATGTGCTCCGCCGTGATGTCCACCATTCCTTTGAGAAGGGTCTGGGCGATGAGGTCGCTGCGCTGGGCCAGGATACGGGCCCGTATCTCTTCTGTGGTCCCGCTCTGGCTGAGGGGGAGGGAGGCGCTGTTCGGGAAGAGAAGCCCTTCGGCGACCCGCAGCGCAAAACGTTTGTAATCGGTGCGGAGCAGGGCCAGGTCCTCCTCGTACATGGAGCGGGTGTAGGCGCCCTGGTAGAGCCCCAGCGTCCAGCCATCCTCGTTGATGAGTTTGGGGGACATATCGCCCAGAATGACCCTGGAGAGCCGATCAGTACCGAACTGCTCCACGTAGGAGAAGGTAACTGCGGCGCCCATGGAGTACCCGTAAAGGACAACGTCCCGCAGATCCAAGTGTTCCAGCAGCGCCCGGACATCCCGGGCAGACGGAGCGATCCCCATTTCGCCGGCGGCCGGGGTCATGCCAAAGGCGCGCTGGTCAAAGACGATGATCCTTCCCACCTCGGCCATGGCGGAGATGAAGGGGGCCTGGGACTCGATGGTGCTCCCAAAGCCGCAGACATAGACCATGGCCTGTCCGCTGCCAACATCCACATAGTGGAGCTCGGCGCCGTCAAAGGCCCGGAAGGTCTGGATGGAAAACGGTAAGCTGCACATATGAATATTATCCCTTTTTATACTGAAATTGGAATATCGGGGTGAAAAGGTATCTGGTGTGGTATTCTGCCGGTCTGGGATTACCAGATGAGATGCTTCTCAGCCTCTTCCCGCAGCCAGTCCCGGAAGTCGGGGTGGGCGATGCTGATTAGAGCCTCTACCCGCTGGCGGATGTTGAGCCCGCGCAGCCAGGCGATGCCATATTCGGTGACCACATAGTCAGTGTCGTTCCGGGAGGTGGTGACGGCGGCGCCACGGGCCAGGAAGGGGACGATCTTGGAGTGAAGGACCTCCTTGCCGTTCTCGTCGGTGGTGGAGTAGGTGGAGTGCATGGCGATGATGGACTTTCCTCCGGGGGACATCTGAGCGCCCTGGACGGTCTCAGACTGGCCGCCGGTGCCGGACCACTGGAGGTTGCCCACCGTCTCGGAGGCGCACTGGCCGGTGAGGTCGATCTCCAGGCTGGCATTGATGGAGACGAACTTGTTGTTCTTCGCGATGGTATAGGGGTCGTTGGAGAAGGTGGCCGACTTGAAGAGCACGGAGGGATTGTTGTTGACGAAGTCATACAGGCGCTGGCTGCCCATGGTGAAGGAGCAGACGGAGTATCCGTTCATAAAGCCCTTTTGGGAGTTGTCCACAGCGCCGCACTCAATCAGGTCCACCATGGTCTCGGTGAACATCTCGGTGTGGATGCCCAGGTGCTTTTTGCTTTTGAGTTCGTTGGCCACTGCGTTGGGGATGTTGCCGATGCCCAGCTGGATGGTGGAGCCGTCTTCCACCAGGGAGGCTACATAGATGCCGATCTTCCGGTCCACTTCGGTGTAGGGGGCCAGCTTTGCTGCGGGGATGGGGCGGTCAGACTCCACAATGGCGTCCACCTCGGAGATGTGGACCTGGGTGTCGCCGAAGGTGCGGGGGAAGTTGGGGTTGACCTCCAGAAGGACCAGTGCGCCCTGGTCAATGAGGTCGCGCTCATAAATGGCGCTGATGGAGAGGGAGAGATAGCCGTGCTCATCCATGGGGGAGACGGTGGCCATCACCACAGGCCGGCGTCCGTCGTGCTTGATCCGCTGAAGGGTCTTCCGCAGGACGGAGGTGGAACTCTGGGGCACGGCGCTCACCAGCTTTTTCTTCTGGGCGTCCCGGAGCGCGGCGTTGAAAAACCATCCGCTGTGGTCCATGATGCCGGCCATCTCGGGGTCCTTCATCGCATCGTAATACTGGATGGGGAGACAGGTGTTGAGGGTGGTCCCCTTTACGCCGGTCTTTTTCAGGTGCTGGAGCTTGGAGAGGATGGCCTGGGGCTCTGCGGCTGCCTGAGCAGAGAACAGATAGTCTCCATCCTGGATCAGTTCCAGGGCTTGCTCGGCAGTCATCTTCTTTTGCTGGTACAGGGCTTCGTATTGGTTCACAGAAAAAACTCCCTTCCGCTTGGTCATCAGGTGCGGCCACAGAGACAGTGGTCGGCCCTTGGGGGACACGCCGCCCTTTGGCATGTCGCCCAGTTTGCGGCCCCGAAGGCCGCCCCGCTTTGGTGATTTGATTATAGAACATGTCGCGCGATTTGATAAATACACCTTTTTTATCGCGGTATGAATTTCGGTTATAGCAATATAAAAATGCGAATTTTAGATAAAATTTTATATAAAAATGAAGATATAACAGATAAAATGTTGATTGGATGGCTGCGAGGTAGATGCTGGGAGAAGAATGTCGGAAGGCTGTTATATCAAAAAGAGGTTTGCAAAATATCTCCAGGCACCCTATAATAAAAAGCACAATCATTCCACGGGCTTTTACCGTTCTTTTTATGGGGGATACCCAGCCGGACTGGGCCCTGAGAGGAGGATGTATGAAGCGAATCCAGCTGGAATATTTTGTGCGGGTCGTGGAGGAGAAGAGCTTTACCAAGGCGGCCGAACGGCTTTTTATCAGTCAGCCTGCCCTAAGCAAATCCATCCGGGCCTTGGAGCAAGAGTTGGGGGTTACGCTGTTTCGGAGGGACCCAAGGGAACTGAGCCTGACCGGAGAGGGAGAGATCGTCTACCGCTATGCAATGGATATCCTCAGCTACTGGAAGGCCCGCACGGAGGAACTGACAGCGGCCTTGGAACAGGGCAAGGGAACTCTGCGCTTTGGGCTTCCGCCGTCAGTGGGCAGCGTTTTTTTCTCCCGGGTCCTCCACGAGTACGGGGTGAAATTTCCCCAGGTAAATATTCAGATTTTTGAGGGAACTTCCAAGAAAATTGAGACGATGGTCACGGAAGATCAGATTGATTTGGGCGTTGTGATAGAGCCTTATGAGAACCCACACATGCGGCTCAAGACCGTCTATCGCTCGGATGTTGTGCTGGCGGTCTCACAAAAACATCGGCTGGCCCGGCGGGCAACGGTGGATTTTGCGGAACTGAAGGAGGAACCCATGCTCCTCGTGTCCAAGGAGTATATGTTCCACGACCAGGTGCTGGCCCGCTGTGCCCAGGCGGGCTTTGTACCCAATGTTACCTTTACAACCTCACAGTGGGATCTCTTGCTGGAGATGACCGCCGAGAATCACGGGGTCACCCTGATTGGCAGGCCCCTGGTGGAAAAGCTGTATCGAGACCGGATCTGCTGCGTTGCGCTCAGGGAACCGGAGTTCCCATGGACCCTGGGCCTGATCTGCAAAAAGTGCAAGGTCCTCACCGGCGCGGCCAAAAGTTTTTGGAATTTCTGTGATGAGCCCTGATGGCGGAGACGGGGCAAACAGGACAAAAAGCCGCGGTTCAGCATAGCTGAACCGCGGCTTCAGCTTGTCGAAAAAGCCCTAAGGGGCTTTTTCGACAAGCTGCTGACTTTTTCGATTTCATCGAAAAAGCTCCTGACTGCACGCGAAAGTGGGGGCTCACCGCCCCCCTTTCACACTATTCCCCCGTGGCTTACTTTGCGTGGCTCCACTTTTTCGACAAACTCAAGCCGCAGTTCAGCATAGCTGAACCGTGGCTTTTCATTATGATCGAGCGGAGATTCACCGGCGCTGTCCCATAGGCCGGATGATGGTCCGGAACAGGTAGGTCATGAAGATCGCGCTCAGGAGGAAGGAGAAGATCTCGGCGAAGGGGAAGGCCAGCCACACGGCGCTCAGGCCGAAGAACCGGCCCAGGAGCCAGGCGGCGGGCAGGATGAGCACCAGCTGCCGGAGCACCGACACCATCAGGCTCAGCACGCCCTTGCCCAGGGCCTGACACACCGAGGAGGTGACGATACCGAAGGCGGCAAAGAGGAAGCTCAGGCTGATGACCCGCAGGGCGGGCACACCGATCTCCAGCATCTGTGCAGAGGCGTTGAAGATGCCCAGAAGCTGCCGGGGCACGATCCAGAAGAGGGCCACGCCGACGGCCATGATGGCTACCGCGTAGAGAACGCCCAGCTGGACGGTACGGCTGATGCGCTCCGGCTTCCGGGCGCCGTAATTGTAGGCGATGATGGGGACGATGCCGTTGTTGAGACCGAAAACAGGCATGAAAATAAAGGATTCCAGCTTGAAGTAGGCGGAGAAGACCGCTACGGCTGTGGAGTTGAAGGCGCCCAGGATCTTGTTCATGCCGAAGGTCATCACGGAGCCGATGGAGGACATGATGATGGAGGGTACGCCCACGGCATAGATCTTGCGGATGATGATGCCGCTGGGACGGAAGCCACGGAAGGAGATGGAGACCTCCGGGTTGCGCCGCAGGTTGCAGTAGAGCCCCAGCAGAGCGCCCACGATCTGGCCCAGTACGGTGGCCCAGGCCGCGCCGGCGATGCCCAGCTCGGGGAAGGGGCCCACGCCGAAGATGAGCAGAGGGTCCAGGATGATGTTGCAAATGGCGCCTGTGGCCTGGGAGATCATAGTATAGATAGTCTTGCCGGTGGACTGAAGAAGCCGCTCAAAGCAGATCTGGAACATCATGCCCATGGACACCACAGAGACGATGGACAGGTAGGTGGTGCCGTAATCGACGATGCTTGCCACCGGAGTCTGAAGCTCCATAAAGGTCCGGGAGAAGAGGCCGCCCAGCACGGCAAAGGCCAGCCAGGAGCAGAAGGCGAGGAAAATGCCGTTGACCGCCGTACGGTCAGCGACCTCCTGATTTTTCTCGCCCAGGCTTTTGGAGAGGAGGGCGTTGATGCCCACACCGGTGCCTACGGCCACCGAGATCATCAGGTTCTGGGCCGGGAAGGCCAGTCCAACGGCGGCTAGAGCGTCCTCACTGATGTAGGAGACGAAGACGCTGTCCACCACGTTGTAGAGGGCCTGCACCAGCATGGAGATCATCATGGGCAGGGACATGGTAATGAGGAGACGGTTGACGGGCATAACGCCCATTTTGTTTTCCTGGGGCTGCTGATTCACGCGTGGAACCCCCGTTCCCTGGCCAGTGCCAGAATGAGATCCACGGAGATGTCCAGACCGATGGTGCTGTTGATGGAGAGATGGAAATTTTCCGCTCTGCCCCAGACCCGATCAGAGAAGTGCTCATAGAAGGCAGCGCGGCTCTTGTCCTGCTTGAGGACATAGGACCGGACATCGGGCGCCTCCACATGATATTCTTCCTTGGCGCGGGCGATCCGCTCCTCCAGCGGGGCGTGGATGAAGAGGTTGAGCACGCCCTCCTGGTTGCGCAGAACGTAATCGGCGCAGCGGCCCACAATGACGCAGGGACCCACGGCGGCCACCTTCCGGATCACGTCGCTCTCGGCGATGAACACCTGGTCGCTGACGGGCAGATTCTGGGTGCTCATGTAGAGATTATAGAGGAAGCTGCTGGTTTTTTTCTGCTCGGCCTGCCGGATGAACTCCTCGGAGAGACCCGTCTCCTTGGCGGCCAGATCAATGACGGCCTTGTCGTAAAATGGGATGTGCAGGGCTTCCGCCACCCGCTGGGCGATGATGCGTCCACCGGAGCCAAACTGACGGCCAACGGTAATCACAGTATGCGACATGACGATACCTCCTTGCTTTCTTTTTTCTGGTATCATTATACCATGACACGGAGAAAAAGACCACGGTCAGGATTCACACCAGACCGTGGTTTTTCCCTTCCTGGATTGTAGACCCTGCCGTACGGCCTCAGAGGACACGGTTGACGGGGGAGCCCTCAATCCACGCCTTCAGATTGTCAAAGACAATGTGGCAGCGTGCCTCCATGGACTCGGCGGTGGCAAAGGCCACATGGGGGGTGACGATGGTATTTTTGGCGTGGAGGAGGGGGTGGTCCTGTGGGACCGGCGGCTCCATTTCAAAGACATCGATGCCGGCGCCCCCCAGCCGCCCGCTGTTGAGGGCGTCGGCCAGAGCCTGACTGTCCACCACGGGCCCCCGGGCGGCGTTGATGAGGAGGGCCCCGGGCTTCATTTTGGCGATGGTCCCGGCGTGGATCATGCCCCGGGATTCATCGTTGAGGGGGCAGTGGAGGGAGACGATATCAGACTGGGCCAGGAGCTCATCCAGGGAGACAAAGGTCATGAAGTCGGGCTCGTCCCCCTTGACATGGCGCTTGTAGGCCAGGACCTTGCAGCCGAAGGCGGCGCACAACTGTGCGGTGCGGGTGCCGATGGCGCCGGCGCCCACGATGCCCACGGTCTTGCCCCGGAGCTCCGTACCCACCAGGCCGTCCTTGGTGGCCCCGGCCCGGCAGCGTGCGTCCACCTGGGGCACATTTCGGAGCAGGGAGAGCATCATGGAAAGGCTCAGCTCGGCCACCGCCTGGGTGGAGTAGCCGGCTGCGTTGGACACCACCACGCCCTTGGATTTGGCGGCGGCGAGATCCACATGGTCCACGCCGGTAAAGGCCACATCGATGAATTTCAGATTGGAGCAGCCGGAGATGACCGCTCCGGTGAGGGGCATATTGGCCAGCATGATGACGTCGGCGTCGCCCGCCCGCCGGAGCTGGACTGCGGGATCTGTGTCCTTCGGATAGGACTCGAAGGTGTGGCCGGCCGCCACAAAGGGGCGGGCACATTCATGCAGCAGGGCGTCGGGTACGCCCAGGGACTCCAACAGTACGATTTTCATGAAAAAGGACCTCCAGTCTCTGCGGCCTGTCGCCTCTGCGCCGTCCGCAATCTGTCATATGCACCCATTATAGCACCGGACACGCAAAAAACAAGGCCGCAGCCGCCGGCAGAATCGTCCGACGGACTTCCGCCCTCTTCCAACTTCTTCGGGGCGCTTCGACGCCGCCCCACCGGCGGAAGGGACAGCTCCAGACGATTCCTGTCTGGTTTGGAGGAACGATTTTGATTGAAACTGGAATAATATTACATATAATGGTAGATAATACAACGAAGGAGGACTGCGCATGCGAGAGTTGTTTGTCGGCGCCCGTACTGCGTCCGGCGAAGACGGGCAAACCCATCACTTTGCGTACTACATACTCATCGGGCAGATGGAGGTGGCCGAGCACTTCGCCTGCGAGAGCTACGGGGTAAAGATCCGGGAGATGGGCGGGGAAACGGCGGCCATTCCCGACCTTACGGTGAACACCGAGCGGATCGACGGCCTTCTGGAGCTGCTGACCCGGAACAGGGTGGGGCCCGCCGGGCTCCGGGATGTGGTGGACGACTGGCTGTGACCCCGTGTGAGCAGGATTTTCCAGAGGGTGAAAAAAACTGTTGACAAAACCGGTGTCAGCATATATAATAACCCTTGCGATTCAAACATGAGTCGCATTTTGCGGCTGTGCTGGAACTGGTAGACTGGCAAGCTTGAGGTGCTTGTGTCCGTATGGGCGTGCGGGTTCGACTCCCGCCAGCCGCACCAAAAAGAAAGACATGACCATAGGTCATGTCTTTCTTTTTGCCTTCCGGCCACCGAAGGCGGCCTCCACCCTTCGGTATTTCAATGCTCGGGGCAAATAAATTGCCCCTGCGCCAAGGTTTTCACCTGTGGCGCAAACGCTTGTACGGCGCAGGCGCGCCGCCCCACTGTGTGGGGCCCCGGTCCGGTCTGCATCTTTATTATCAACACAAGGTACGTGGGAGCAAACGATATGGTGTTTGCTCCCACGTTTTTTGTTTTTCCGAATGAAGAGAGGTCTCCCGCCCCGCAGATTTTGGCGGCCAAGATGTTCCCAAAAATCGGGTAAATTGGTGCTACCACATGAAATGGTGCGAAAAAAAGCCGTTAAATTTGAAAATCATTGTGCTTTCGGAACAAAAATTTTCCCTTTTGCCCTCTTGCGCGGTAAGGAGAAACGGTCTATACTGATACTTGCGAAAGGCCCCGTGGGAAGGGCTGTATCGCAGTATGTAAGGAGGCAGCAAAGTATGGGATTTGTCAAAATTGAGCAGCAGGGCCATGTCGGTATTTTGACCATTGACCGCCAGGAAGCCCTGAACGCCCTCAACAGCCAGGTCCTCAGTGATCTGGACGCAGCCATTGACGAAGTGGCTGCCAACGATGACATCTATGTTGTGATCCTCACCGGCGCTGGTCGTTCCTTTGTGGCGGGCGCTGATATCGGCGAGATGCGGGATCTCACCTCCACCGGCGGAAAGAAGTTCGGCGTCCACGGCGGCAGCGTTTTCCTGAAGCTGGAGAACATGGCCAAGCCCGTCATTGCGGCTGTCAACGGCTTCGCTCTGGGCGGCGGCAATGAGCTGTGCATGGCCTGCGACATCCGTCTGGCCAGCGAGAAGGCCAAGTTCGGCCAGCCCGAAGTGGGTCTGGGCATCACCCCCGGCTTCGCCGGCACCCAGCGTCTGCCCCGCATCGTGGGCGTCTCCAAGGCGATGGAGCTCATTCTCACCGCCAAGGTCATCGGCGCTGCCGAGGCCAAGGCCATCGGTCTGGTCAGCGAGGTCTATCCCCCCGAGGAGCTGATGCCCAAGGCCATGGAGATGGCAAACGCCATCTGTGCCAACGCCCAGATCGCCGTGCAGGAGTCCAAACGCTGCATCCGCATGGGGATGCAGACCGACATCGCCACCGGCTCCGCCTTCGAGGCTGAGGCATTTGGCGTCTGCTTCGGCACGGAGGATCAGACCGAAGGTATGACTGCGTTCCTGGAAAAGCGCGCTGAAAAGCACTTCCAGAACAAGTAAGAAAACGGGAAAAGAGCTGCGCTTGCCAGCGCCCCGGCGGTCACGCCGCCAAGCGTTTTGGCCGCAGGCCAAAACCTTGAAATCGACGGAATTCAGTTCCGGCGATTTGAGTGAGATCACGGGGCCCCCGCAAAAGCGGCGCTTTTGTGGGGCGTGAAGCGCGCTGAAAAGCACTTCCAGAACAAGTAAAACCGAAGGGGTACCTATGTCACCTGTAATTGCGCGTCCGGACGATCAAGTCTGGAGGATGCTCCAGCAAGATCTCAATAAAATGAATAGAAATTGGGAAAAGGGGTATGTCATTATGAAAAAGATCGTTGTTATCGGCGGCGGCACCATGGGCCTGGACATTGCTCAGGTCTTTGCCAAGAAGGGGTTCGATGTGGTCGTCCGCGACATCAATGACGACATCATCAAGGCCTCCGAGGCCCGCCTGAACAAGAGCCTGGACAAGCTGGTGTCCAAGGGCAAGATGGACGAGGCCGGCAAGAAGGCCATCACCGACAAGATGACCTTCACCACCGACCTGAACGCTGCCGCCGACGCCGACCTGGTCGTGGAGGCCGCCGTGGAGAAGCTGGAGATCAAGAAGTCCATCTTCGCCGACCTGGACAAGATCTGCAAGCCCGAGACCATCCTGGCCACCAACACCTCCTCCATCTCCATCACCGCCATTGCCGCCGCCACCCAGCGCCCCGACAAGTTCATCGGCATGCACTTCTTCAACCCCGCTACCGTCATGAAGCTGGTCGAGGTCATCCGCGGCGCCAAGACCTCTGACGAGACCTACAACACCATCCGCGACCTGTCCGTGGAGATCGGCAAGGAGCCCGTTGAGGTCCACGAGGCCCCCGGCTTTGTGGTCAACAAGATCCTCATCCCCATGATCAACGAGGCCGCCGACCTGCTCTACACCGGCGTTGCCACCGCTGAGGGCATCGACACCGCCATGAAGCTGGGCGCCAACCACCCCATGGGCCCCCTGGCTCTGGGCGATCTGATCGGTCTGGACGTCTGCCAGGCCATCATGGACACCATCTACAACGAGACCGGCGATCCCAAGTATCGCTGCTCCCTGCTCATCCGGAAGAAGGTCCGTGCTGGTGAGCTGGGCCGCAAGACCGGCGTGGGCTTCTTCGACTACACCAAGAAGTAAGATCTCCCTGCGGAGCTTTGGGCGCGGACCCGCCGTACAGGCGGGTCCGCGTTCTTTGTAACGGATAGAAAGGAGTTGAGCACTATGGACCAAACGCGTCTTGCCCGGGTGGCGGCCAATATGGCCGACCAGGGCCTGGAACAGATCGTGGTGACGGCCACCGCCTCGGTCTACTACCTCACCGGCATCCATGTCGACCCCATGGAGCGGATGCTGGCCCTGCTCATCCGGGATGACGGCAGCTGCACCCTCTACGCCAACGAGCTCTTTGCCATTCCGCACCAGCCCGACCTGCCCATGAAGCTCCACACCGACAGCAACGATCCCGCCTCCATTCTGGCCGCTGACCTGAAGCCGGGGAAGCTGGGCGTGGACAAGTGGTGGCCCAGCAAGTTCCTCATCGGCATCCTGAGCCGCCGGAGCGACATTGTGCCGGTGCTGGGCTCCGGTCCGGTGGACGACGCCCGGATGTGCAAGGACGAGGCCGAGATCGCCGCCATGCGCCGGGCCTCCCAAATCAACGACCGGGTGATGGACACCGTGATCCGCGCCATCCACGCCGGCGCTTCGGAACGGGAGCTGGCCGAGGTGGTGGAAAATGCCTTCCGGGCCAACGGCGCAGACCGGTCCAACGAGGGCCAGCTGGTCTGCTTCGGCCCCAACGGCGCCGATCCCCACCACGGCCCCAACGAGACCAGGATCAAGGTTGGGGATTCGGTGGTCATGGACATTTTCATCCCCATCCAGCGGTACTGGTGCGACATGACCCGCACCGTCTTTTTCGGCGCGGTGAGCGAGGAGGGCCGGAGGGTATATGAGACTGTCCGGGCGGCCAATGAGGCCGCCGAGGCCATGATCCGCCCCGGCATCCCCATGCGGGACATCGACGCCGCCGCCCGGAAGGTCATCACCGACGCAGGCTACGGCCCCTATTTCACCCATCGCCTGGGCCACGGCTGCGGCCTGGAGTGCCACGAGCCGCCGGACAACTCCTCCGCCTGTGAGGTCCTCACCCGGCCAGGCATGGTCTTCTCGGTGGAGCCGGGCATCTACCTGCCCGGAAAGCTGGGGGTGCGCATCGAGGACCTGGTGTTGGTCACCGAGACCGGCTGCGAGGTCCTCAACGCCTATCCCAAGGACCTGCTGGTGGTGGAATAACGACAAGAAAAAGGACCGTGGAACATGCTGTTCCACGGTCCTTTTCTGTATTTCTCAAATCTGCCCAGCCTGTTCATATGCTTCTATTACGAATGAACATTGGGTCGTATGGAGACGGGTTTTCGTTTGTCCGGCAACACAAAGAGGTCCATATTCCAAAAACGGGCGGGATATGGTATAGTGTAATCAAAGGAAAGCTGCGGCCAGAAACAGACGAGGGGGGGTGTTTTTCAGATGCAGAGGGATTGGGACAGTCTGTTTACCGACCTGTACCAGAAAAACGCCCCCAGGATGTTCGCCTATGCCCTGCGGCAGCTGCGCAACCGCTCCCTGGCGGAGGAGTTGGCGGAGGAAGCCTTCGTCCGGCTGCTCCAGCAGCGGGACAAGCTGATGGAGCACCCCAATCTGGAGGGCTGGCTGTGGAAGACCCTCCAGCACCTGATCCTCACCGAGGTGAAGATGGCCCGGTACCACCGGGAGATCCCATTGGAGGACGTCAGCGCCTGTGCGGCCCCGGAGGAGGAGACGAGGGATCTGGTGGAGGAGCTGCCCCCAGGGCTCAGCGACAGCGAGCGGGAGGTGCTGGTCCTCTTCTACCAGGAGGAGTACACCCACCAGGAGATCGCCCGGCGGCTGGGCATCTCGGAGATGAATTCCAGGACCCGGCTCTTCCGGGCGAAAAATCACTGCAAAAAGATTTTGGAAAAAAGTTTCCATACCTGTCACAAATCGGGCTGCTGAATCAATATAGAAGATGAGAGCATGGAGGTGATGGAGATGGGCCAGGAGGAAGGTCGGGCCGCTGCGGCAGAGCGGCTGATGGAGGACTTTTCCGACTACCTGGACGGGGTGGAGGCGGAGACCTTTGACCCCGCAGTGACAGAGCGCCTGCTTTCTGCCATGGAGGCGCTGGACGGCGCGGAGCACGGCTTTGACGCCGGGCGTGCCGAGGCAGATTTTCGGCTGCGGCATGGGGACCTCTTCTCCGGTGCGGCGGTTGCCCCCAGGGAAAAACGCGCCCTCCGCCCCAGGCGGCTCCTGCCCAGACTGGCCGGCGTGGCTGCGGCGGCGGTGCTGGTGGTGGCCCTGGCGGCCCAGGGGTTGGGTCTGGACCTGTTCCAATATGCGGCCAACTGGACCCGGGGGGAGTTCACCTTCACCACCGGTGAGGGCTGGGAGCCGGAGACGGCATGCTATTCCAACGGACAGGCGGCCCTGGATGCCTACGGCGTCCGGGTGCCCATGCTGCCCACCTGGAACCCGGTTTGGGAGGGGGAGGACTTCCCCGGGCTGGAGATCACGGTCACCGAGGAGGACGGCGGCGCCGTCTTCACCGAGGACCACCGCACAAAGGCTGGGGATGGCTACACCTTTGTGGTCCGGGAGCGGAGAACGGCCAGACAGGCTGAGGCCGACGTCCAGGGTAGGGACGACCCGGATACCGTCGTCTATGAATTTGACGGGCGGACCTATTACATCGTCCCCCTGGGCACGGACCGGTACCGCATCACCTGGGCCTGTGGGCGGTACTCGGGAGAGATCTGCGGAGACATGGACCTGGAGCAGGCCAGGCACTTTGTCCGCTCCATTACGTCGCCGGACGAGTGGGTATACACGGCGCCCGATATGAGCGTTCCGCCCAAGTACGCCACCATCCAGGCGGCCATGGAGGCCGTGGGCATCGACAGCGGGTATGCCCCCGCCTGGCTGCCGGAAGGCTTTGTCCCGGTGGAGTCCGACACCTATGCGTCCGAGGAGGCGGGCTGGTACTCCGCCCACCTCTTTGCCACCGATGTGGAGGGCGAGCGGAATCTGTCCCTCTCCTTCGACCTGCACACCGACCCCGGCGGGGTGGGGAGCACGGTCTATCCCAAGGATGACAGTCCGGTGGTCACCTTTGAAAAGGCCGGCGTCACCTTCTACATCATCAGCAACGGCCCATGGCGCAGTGTGGCCTGGATGGATGGCGGCGTGTCGGGCTCTGTGGGTGGGAACCTGACCGAAGAGGAGTGCCGCCAGATCGTGGACTCGATCCCCCGCTATGCATCCTGAGCAAGGCCCGCCGTGGGAAACTCCCACGGCAGGCTTGAGCCTGTCGACAAAGTCGACAGGCTCTCTCAAAAATGCAAGCATTTTTTCGAAGGGATGCAGGCCGCTGCAGCGCACGGCGCAGCCGAAGAGACTGCGCCGCACGTTTGCGGCCTGAGCAGTGTTTTTTCCGACGCGC
>NZ_JAPFEA010000028.1 GCF_026169115.1 Intestinimonas sp.
ATAGAAAGCCTGTGCCCGGCCGCTCTTACCGCGCGGCCGGGCACAGGCTTTCTTATATTATGAGATTCCGCCCTTACAGATCCACGACGACACCGGGGTTGAGGATGTTGTTGGGGTCGAAGGCCCGTTTGATACTGCGCATGATCTCCAGAACATGGGGGGTGTATTGCAGCTCCATATAGGGCTTCCGGGTCTTGCCGGTACCGTGCTCGGCGGTGACGGTCCCGCCGTACTTCAGGGCCGACTTGTAGATGTCGCGGCGCATATCGTCGGCCCAGTCGGGCACCTTTCCATCCACCATGAGGATGAAGTTATGGAAGTTGCCGTCAGCCACATGGCCAAAGCGGGGGCTGCGGGTGCCATACTTCTCGGCGATGGCATCGATGTCCCGGAGCAGGTCGCCGATGTGGGCCACGGGAACGGCGGTGTCCAAAGAATCCACAAACTCCGGCTTGAAGACCTCATAGATATCGGAGCGGATCTCCAGAATGTTGCGCTGTTCCTTCTCATTTTCGGCGATGACGGAGCCCACAGCGCCGTTGTTCTCGCAGATCTCGGCGATGGTCCCGGCGGTCTCGTAGAGGGCGTCCTCCGTGGCCTCCTCCACCATGTAGATGAGGTCGATCTTTCCCTCGTCGTTCATGGGCCAGGTCTTGCTGATACGTTTGGCTGTCTCTGTCGCGATATCGCGGTCCATGTACTCCACCGCCAGGGGGATGATGCCGGCCTTCTGTACCTCGCCCACCGACTTGACGGCGGAATCGACATCCTTGAAGGAGCAGACCAGCGCCCCGGTGTAGTCCAGGCGGGGATAGAGCTTCAGCGTGGCCTCCAGAACGACGGCCAACGTGCCCTCGGAGCCCACCAGCAGGTGCATCAGGTCATAGCCCATGTTGTTCTTCACCAGCTTGCCGCCCAGCTGTACGATATCGCCGTTGGGCAGGCAGACCTTCAGTCCCTTGACATAGCTGCGCATGATGCCGTGCTTCACCGCCCGGACGCCGCCGGCGTTCTCGATGCACATGCCGCCCACCTGAGCGCCCTCATCGCCGGGATGGCAGGGGAAATAGAGGGCGTGGACATGCTCGTTGAGGTAGTCGTTGAGCTTGGCCAGGGTCACGCCGGTCTGGCAGGTAATCATCATGTTGGTCTCATCCACCTCCACGATGTCCTTGAATCGCTCCATGGACATGATGACGGAGGGGACAGTGGGGATGGCCGCGCCGCAGGCGCCGGTGCCGCCGCCCCGGGGGATGATGGGCGTCTTGGTCTCGTTGGCCCACTTGAGGATGGCGGAGACCTCCTCGTAGGTACCGGGCCGGACCACCAGACAGTCCTCACAGGCCGTGGGACGGACATATTCCTCCGTCTCGTCATAAAGGTAGCCGGACACATCCTCCCTGGAGGAGTAGACATAGTCCTTACCGCAGATCCCAATCAGCGCATCGATGAATTCCTGTTTCATTTCTGTTCTTACCCCTTTCTATTCCTGCGATCATTCCGCATTTTGAGCAGCTTCCTTGCCGAGGACCTTTTTCTTATAAATCTGAGTGACGATTGCATTCACCACGCCGATGGCCATGATGATCGCCGCATAGATGAAGATGTTCCGATAGCCGTCGTTTCCGTACTTATCCAGCCAGTAGCCGAAGAGGACGAAAATGAAGAGGTCGGGACAATAGCCGATGGCGCAGACCACGCCAGAGGTGGTGCCTGCATACTTTCTGGGTATTTTCAGCTCCGAGGGGACTGCAAACATACAGCCCCGGGCCATGTAGGTGAGCACGCCGGCGCAGAGCGTGAGCACGGTGAGCACAGCCGCGCTGGTGCCTGCGGGTACGAACATGAAAATGAGCACAATGGCAACCGCCGCCGCCAGAGAGACGCCCACAACCTTGGACACTGAGTGGATCTTATCACCCAGCCAGCCGCCCACAGGAGCACCGATGAAGCGGGTTCCGTACTGGCGGATGATGGCGATGGCGCCGGTACCGGCCAGCGAGACCCCCAGCACGTTGCTGAAATAGGGCGTGTAGTAGGAGAGCGTGCAGTACATGGTGTAGGTGGTGAAGACGGCAATACCCGACATCCAGGTGCGGGGGTTGAGGACGATGCTCACCCAGTCCCGGATGGTCATTTTCGCGTTGATGTTGCTCTCGCCGCCGTTCTCCTCGCTGGGCTTGCCGGGGTCGGGGACAAGGATGGCCAGCGCGATGAGGGAGAGTACGCCCAGGACCGCATAGCCGATGATGGCGGCCTTCAGGCCGTTGGTGCCGAAGTGGTCGTTGGCAAACTTGGCAAAGAGGAAGAGGGCGATGAAGTTGACGATCACGTTGGTGATGCCGCAGAAGGACTCCGTCAGGCCGAAAATGGTGCCCTGCTGGTGCTCGCTGCCCACCAGGCGGGTGAGCTTGGTGTGGGCCGGGAAATAGAGGAACAGGGCAAAGAAGGCGAAGCCGGCCCAGATGATGAGGGCAAAGTTATAGGTCATGTTGAGGACGAAGAGCACGTTGAGCACGCAGATCACGCCCACAGCAAGCAGATAGATTTTCTTCGTGTTGAACTTGTCGCTGAGCATGCCGCCGAAGGGGGCCAGCAGGTTTCCGATGCCAAAAATGGTGATGAGGTAGCCCAGCTGCTGCTGGGTGCAGCCCAACGTCCCCACCAGGGAATCATAGAACACATACTGAACGAAGGGGGTCGCGTAGACAATGGTGTAGCCCAAGCCGAGGAAAAAAATGATGGCGAGCTGACGAAGGCTCAGCTTGCTGTTCTGCTTCTCCGCAGTACTCATACAAAACTCCTCACTCTCTGAACAGTCGTTCTGATTTTATAGGTCAGGCTGCTCCCGAGCCTGCATCCATTTGGGTGGGACACCTCAAACCGCGGCTCAGCTCCGTGCCGCCAGGCAGGCCAGCGCAATAGAATTGAGCTTGATCTCCGGGGTATCGGCTCTGGAGCCCAGGATCACAGGGTGTGTGGCTCCCAGCACGATGCCCGCCCAGCGGCATTTGCACAGGTGGATCCAAGATTTGCCCATGATGTTCCCCGCCTCCATATTGGGGAAGATCACAACATCCGTCTCACCGGTGATCTTGCTGTCGATCTTCTTGTGGGCCGCGGCATGGGGGTCAAAGGCCACGTCAAAAGCGATGGGCCCTTCAATGATACAGGGCAGCTCAGGCCCCAGTCCGCCGCCGCGGACATACTCCACAAGGCCAGCCGCATCCACTGTGGACTGGATCTTCGGGTCCAGCATCTCGTTGGCCGTCAGGGCGGCCACCCTGGGGTTTTCCACGCCGATGGACTTGACGGCCAGGAGGATATTCTTCAAAATATCCTTTTTCTGTTCCAGATCAGGGGCAACGTTGATGCCGCTGTCGGAGCAGTAGACCAGCTTATGGTAGCCGGGGGCCTCGTACACCGCCATCATGGACAGCAGCCGCCCGGTGCGCAGGCCGTGCTCCTTGTTGAGAATGCCGCGCATATAGATGCTGGTATTCACCAGTCCCTTCATCAGGACCTGGGCGCCGCCCTCCCGCACCGCTTTGACGGCCACGGCTACGGCCTCCTCCTCCCCATGGGCCTCCAGAATATCCAGCGGCTTGAGGCCGATGGCGTCGCAGATGCCGCCCACCGCCTTGGGATCGCCCGTCAGGACCGGGCGCACAAAGCCCAGATCCGCCGCCGCCTTGACCGCCCGGAGCAGCTCCTCGTCCTCCGCAGCCGCCACGCTGACGGTAAAGGGCTCAATGGAGCGTACCTTTTCAAGGACTTCATCAAAGTTTTTCAGCATATGCCCTTCCCTCCTCTATTTTTCTTTTTGGAACTATGTTCTGAATCGTAGAGAATAAAAACGCCAAACAGTGCAAGCACAATGGACAGCAGCGGGTTGATATAATTGAACAGAGCAAATTTCCAGTACTCTCCGGCAGTTACGCCCAATGTAGCGGCGATGAACACACCGCTGGTAGACCATGGCACGAACACCTGGGTCAAGGTGCCGCCCTCCTCCAACAGACGAGAGAGCATGTTGAGCCGAATCCCCCGTTCCTGAAATGCCTCCCGGTACAGGTTGCCGTTTACTACAATGCTGAGGTACACCTCGCCCATGGATACATTGCCCAGAGTCGTACTGGCAATGACCAGCGGAACCATGAGCCGATCCGACTTCACCCGGGAGACCACCACCTCAATGATCTTGTGGAGGTATCCCACCTGCTCCAGCACACCGCCAAAGGATATGGCGATACAGGATAGGGAGAAGGTATACATCATGCCCTGGACGCCGCCCCGCAGGAGGAGGGTATCCACCAGATCCACACCGGTTGGCTCCACATAGCCGTAGTTGAGGCCCAGGATAACCTCCTTGAGTGGGGTTCCCTGGACCACGCAGGCCAGGATGACTGCCAAAAGGCTGCCCAGGACCATACCGGGAATGGCCGGAAAGTGAAGCAGATTGAGGGCCAGCAGCACCACCACCGGAACCAGCAGCACCGGATGGATGACAAACCGTCCAGCCAGGGTCTCGGAAAAGAGCGCAATGGTGGATTGGTCCACATCCCCCGACTGGTAGCTCAGCCCAATGATTGTGAACAGAACCAGCGTAATGATATAGGCCGGGATCGTGGTCTGCCACATAGCATTGATATGCTCATACAGGGTCGTCCCCGACGCGGCCGGCGCCAGATTGGTGGTGTCAGACATGGGCGACATCTTATCTCCAAAGAAGGAGCCCGAGATGACCATACCAGCGGTAAGGGGCGCCGGGATGCCCATGCCGGCGCCGATCCCCATCATGGCAAGGCCCATGGTACCCAGCGTACCCCAGGAGGTGCCGATGGACAGAGATACAACGGAGCACAGAATCAACCCCAGGGGAAGGAAGAACTTTGGTGTAAGGTACTGTAAACCATAGTAGATCAAGGTAGGCACCGTGCCGGAGAAGATCCACGAGGCAACGATGATGCCGATGAAGATGAAGATAATCATGGCCGACATGGACTGTCCCAAGGTCTTCTTCATGCACTCCACCAAGTCGTTGAAGCTGTAACCCAAGGTGGCCGACATCAGACAGATGAAGACCAGGTCGATCAAAAGAATGATGTGGATGTCATACTCCAGCACCACCACGCCAAACAGAAGAAACGCAATGGCGATACCAAAGACCAGGAAGGACATGGCTGTACTGGGACTGCGCTTTGTTTGCTGCGGGTCAGACATATTCGGATGCATCTCCTTTTTACCTAAAATCCCGCGCCACACGTTGGTCCGCGTCACCGGCCATGCTCCCGTCACACAAGCCTGTCATCGGACCGGACAAAGCGGCTCAAGGATAGCTCAAAGCCTCTTCCTCCCCGCGGAGGACCCGGAGCGCACCCAGGGCAAGGGCTTCCATCTCAAATTCTCCGGCCACGACCTCCAAGGGCGCCAGGAAGGCCGTCATGCGGCCCACTTCGCGGACCACATAGTCGGAGTGGGCGATGCCGCCGGTGAGAACGATCCGGTCCACCTTCCCATCAAAGGCCGCAGCATAGGAGCAGATCTCCTTGGCAATGGCGTAGACGTAGGCTTCATAGACCAGTCTGGCCTTCTCGTCTCCCTGTTCCATCCGGTGCTCCACCTCCTGGGCGTCTTTGGTGCCCAGATAGTCGTACATACCGCCCACCGAGCTGAGCTTGGCCACCAGCTCTTTGTGGGTGTACTTCCCGGAGTAGCACAGCTCCACCAGGGGATAGGTGGGCAGGCCGCCGCTGCGCTCGGGCGAGAAGGGTCCGTTGGTGCGCCCGCCGCTGCCGTCGATCATCCGGCCATGCTTGTGGGCCACGATGGAGTTGCCCGAGCCCAGATGGGCCACAATGAGATCACATGCTTCATAGGGCTTCCCCACCCGCTCGGCCGCCCAGCGGGCCACCGCCTTATGGTTGAGTGCGTGGAACCAGCTGGGACGCTCCAGGTCGGAAATGCCGGAGACCCGCGCCATGGGCATGAGCTCATCCACTGAGACCGGATCCACCACGAAGGAGGGGACCCCCAGCTCGTCGCCGATCTCCTTGGCCAGCACCGAACCCAGGTTGGAGGGATGCTCCCCGTGAACGGCGCTGCGCATGTCCTCCACCATGCGGTCATTCACCGCATAGGTGCCGCCGGGGATGGGCTCCATCAGTCCGCCTCGTCCCGCTACGGCAGAGAGCTCCTCCAGCTTGACACCCTGCTCTGTCACCGCCCGTAGAATGAGCTCCTTTCGGTAGGCAAACTGATCGAATACCTGGCGAAAGGGCTTCAGGTCCTCTGCCGTGTGGGTGATGTTGGTTTTGAAAAGCTGCTTCTCATCCTCAAAAACCGCAATTTTTGTGGAAGTGCCGCCTGGATTGATAACCAGGATCTTCATGATTCCCTTCCTCCGCTTCCCAGAAGTTGTTCCATTCAATAGAACTATGTTCTGATAATTACAGAAAAGAAAGAAACGCTTTGCGCTTCTTCCCATCACATTGCTGAGCATACCCCTGTTCTGTGGAAAAGTCAAGCATACTTTTTGTACAAAATCACCACGCATTTTTATGCACCTAAAACCTGTGTCCCATGTGGCGGAACAAAAATCAGGTGTCAAAAGTTACTGGAAATTTCCCTGGCGATCCGTTTGACGGCTTCGATCCGCTCTTCAATGTCACCGGAGAGCATTCGGCTGGTGGGGCCGGAAAGGCTGATGGCCGCCACCGCCTCCCCCTTTTGGTTCAGAATGGGAGCTCCGATGCACGTCAGTCCGTACTCCAGCTCCTCGTGGTCCATGGCGTAGCCCCGCTCCCAGACCTTGGCCAGCTCGGTCCGCAGACCGGCCACTGTGGTGATGGTGTGCTCTGTATGGGAGTGCATCGGATGGCTTTCATAGACGCTCAGGTCAATGTCGGGACTGTAAGCCAACAGGCATTTGCCCACCGAGGAGCAGTAGCACTCGCTGCTGGACCCCACAGGCGGGTTAACGGTCAGGACCTGCCGGCCGCTCTCCTCCTTCAGGATGATGACGCTGCGATAGACGTCATCCGGGTTGCGCTCCAGGATGGAGACATTGACCACCTCGCAGTAGGCGTCATAGAGCTTTTTTGCATAGGGGCGGACGATCTCCGGCAGCCCCATCCGATTTTCCACGCCTTTGCCCAGGACAAACAGGCGGTTTCCCAGCCAGTATTTCTCTGTCTCCGGATTTTTCCGCACAAAGCCCCGGTTTTCCAGCGTCACCAGCGTCCGGTAAACGGTGCTCTTATACACCCCAAGGTCTGCCGCGATCTTGGTGATGCTCGTCTCCTTTCCCTCGTGATGGAGATAAATCATGATCTCCAACGCCCGATCCACCGACTGGATGATGTCTGACATGCGGCATTCCCCCTATTTCTTGTTTGGTTTACGGAACTATTAAACTACACTTCAAAACAAGTGTCAAGCGGTTCCGTACAGCGAAACAACTTTGTCACCCGTCTTTTTTTCTCCCGGGGAGGTCTTGACAACGGCTGCTGGCAGGTGTATGCTCTAAATATCGGAACAACGTTCTATTGTTCAGAACAAATTGAATGGAGGGTCCCAGATGAAGGTCGAAATCAACCGGGCGCGGTGCAAGGAGTGCGGCCTTTGCATCCACAACTGCCCCAAGAAGTGCATCAGTAAGTCGGGTGAGCTCAACGACGCCGGTTATTATCCGGTGCAGATCGACGACGACGCCTGCATTGGCTGCGGCATCTGCTACACCGTCTGCCCTGACGGCGTATTCCACGTTCTGGGCTGAGCCTGCGGAAAGCGGAAAGGAGTATATACGACATGGCTGAAATGATGAAAGGCAACGAGGCCATCGCGGAGGCCGCCGTCCGGGCAGGCGCGCGGTTCTACGCTGGCTATCCCATCACCCCTTCCAGTGAGATTATGGAATATCTGTCCTGGCGCATGGAGGAGGTCGGCGGCTCCTTCGTTCAGGCCGAAAGCGAGCTGGCCGGCATCAACATGGTGATCGGCGCCTCGGCCTGCGGCGTGCGGGCCCTCACCGCCTCCTCCGGCCCGGGTATCTCTCTCAAGCAAGAGGGCATCTCTACCCTCTGCGACGAGGGGCTCCCCGCCGTGGTCATCACCCAGGTCCGCTATGGCAACGGCCTGGGCACCCTCTTCACCGCCCAGTGTGACTACAACCGCGAGACCCGCGGCGGTGGTCAGGGCGACTACCGCTGCATCGTCCTGTGCCCCTCCTCCGTGCAGGAGTTCGTGGACCTGATGGCGCCCGCCTATGAGCTCTCCGAGAAGTACCGCATCGTGGTCATCATGATGGGCGAGGGTACCCTGGGTCAGATGATGGAGCCGGTCACGCTCCCCGATTTTGTGGAGACCAAGCGGACTCCCTGGGCCCTCACCGGCAAATACGACTACAAGAAGATCGGCATCTTCGAGCGCGATTCCCGCAAGGAGGCCGTAGAGCTGCGGGAGAAGTACGACGCCATCAAGGAAAATGAGCAGCGCTGGTTTGACGAGGGCATCGAGGACGCCGATTACGTCTTCGTGGCCTACGGCGTGCCCGGTCGGGCCACCCTGGGCGCCATCCGCGAGCTGCGGGCTGAGGGGGAAAAGGTGGGGCTCATCCGTCCCATCACCGCCTGGCCCTTCCCGGAAAAGGCATTTGCCAAGATCAACCCGGCCTGCAAGGGCGTCATCACCGTGGAGGAGAACGCCACCGGGCAGCTGGTGGACGACGCCGCCCTCTTCATCAAGAAGACCCACAAGGACCGGAATATCCCCGCCTACGCCCTTACCTACGTTTACAATACGCCCCCCATCCGCAGCATCAAGGCGGATTATTTCCGGATCAAGAACGGCGAAGTAAAGGAGGTCTATTGATATGGCCGCTACCCGTGAAAGAAAGGTCCCTGCCCTGGTGGACAAACCCATGGACTTTTGTCCCGGCTGCGGGCATGGTATCGTCAGCCGGCTGATTATGGAGGCTCTGGAGGAGCTGGACCAGCTGAACAACATCATCTTCCCCATCGGCGTGGGCTGCTCCTCCAACCTGGGCGCCGGTCTGGAATGTGACCGCCTCCACTGCTGCCATGGCCGCGCTGGCGCAGTGGCCACCGGCATGAAGCGGGTGAGTCCCGACACCCTGGTGGTCTCCTACCAGGGCGACGGAGACGCCTACAACATCGGCATCGCCGAGACCTTCAACGCCGCCTACCGCAATGAAAACATCACCGTCATCGTCATCAACAACACCAACTTCGGCATGACCGGCGGCCAGATGTCTCTGACCACCATGGAGGGCCAGAAGACCTCCACCTCCGTCCATGGCCGCGACTGCTCCGTCACCGGCTATCCCATCCGCTTCCCGGAGATCGTGGCCCGGGAATTCCCCGGCGCCGCCTATGCCGCCCGGGGCACCGTCACCACCCCCGCCAACATCAACAAGCTGAAGGGATACATCAAAAACGCCCTCCAGGCCCAGCTCAACCACGAGGGCTACTCCATCGTGGAAGTGCTCTCCCCCTGCCCCATCAACTGGGGCCTCTCCCCCGTCAAGGCCATGGAGCGCATCGAGCAGGAGCTGATCCCCTACTATCCCATCGGCGAATTCAAGAAGAGAGGAGAGGAGCAGAAGTGAGAGAGATCGTGTTTGCCGGCTCCGGCGGTCAGGGCGTACTGACCGTTGGCCTCATCATTTCCGACATCGCCGCCACCGAGGGCCTGAATGTCACCTGGGTCCCCTCCTATGGCTCCGCCATGCGGGGCGGCACCGCCAACTGTACGGTGAAGTACTGTGCGGAAAACTACATCTATAACCCCTCCCAGGAGCAGCCCGACCTGCTGCTGGCCATGAATGAGCCCTCCCTCCACATGTTCCTGCCCATGGTCGCCCCCGGCGGCACCGTGCTGGTGGGCGATACCGTCACCATTCCCGCCGACGCCAGGCAGGATGTGACCTACGTCCACGTCAACTGCACCGAGATCGCCACCAGTCTGGGCAACCCCAAGGGTGCCAATGTGGTCATGACCGGCGCCATCGTCAAGCTGATGGGTGACTTCTCCAGGGAGGCCGCCATCGCCGCCATGAACCACATGTTTGAGAAGAAGGGCAAGGCCAAATTCAACGAGTCCAACGCCAAAGCCTTCGACGCCGGCTACAACGCCGTGGAGTGCCTGTCCGACGCCTCCTGCGTCCGCTGACGCGCTTCCGGTCCTCTGCGCCGGGAACCTCCCCCTTTCCATTCTGCAAGCCGCCTGACCGAATTGGGTCAGGCGGCTTTTGTTTCCTCTCACTCCAAATCACAGCAGTCCTGGAAAGATCCGTTCCTTGTCTCAACCAACTATTTTCGGTACAATCGGAATATCTACACCAGAGACAAGGAGAACTCTATGGCTTTCCCAACCACATTTCTGCGGCGGACAGTCCTCCTCTTCGCTGCGCTCACCCTGCTGCGCCCCCCGGCTGGGGCTGTCCCAGCCAGTACATACGCTCCACCGGACACCACCGTGGTGGGCTACTATGCCGGCTGGTCAGCTTACCAGGGCTATCGGACCTCCGACATCCCTGCCGAGCTGTTGACCCATATCAACTATGCCTTTGCCGTGATCGACCCGGACAGCGGCGTCCTGACTCTGGGCGACCCCAAGCTGGATGAAAAGAACCTCGCCGCCCTCCGGGCCCTGCGGACCGAGCATCCCCACCTGAAGCTCCTCCTGTCGGCGGGCGGCTGGGACGACTCCGCCCGCTTCTCTGATGTGGCCGCTACCGCCGCCAGTCGGTCCGCCTTTGCCCGGAGCTGTGCTGAGCTTCTCTCCGCCCACAGCCTGGACGGCATCGATCTGGACTGGGAATACCCTGTCTCCGGCGGTGCCCCCGGCACAGTCCACCGCCCCCAGGACAGACAGAACTTCACCCTCCTCCTCCGGGCCGTCCGGCAGGCGCTGGACCGCCAGGGCCAGCGGGACGGCAGAGACTACCAGCTCACTGTGGCCGGCGCGGCGGGGACCTGGTACCTGGACAACATCCAGCCCGCCGCCGTGGCGGAGATCGTGGACCACATTTTCCTCATGGCCTACGACATCCACGGACCCTGGGACAGCTATGCCGATTTTAACGCCCCCCTTTATCCCCCGTCGTCCCCGGCTCCCCACCACCAGAGCAGCGTCAGCGGCAGCGCAGCCGCCTACCTGGAACAGGGCGTGCCCGCCGACAAGCTGGTGCTGGGCATGCCCCTCTACGGCTACCGCTACAACGGCGTCCGTGGAGAGGGGCTTTACAGTCTCTTCACCTCCGCCCGCTCCATCCCCTATGACGCCCTGGTGGAGACCTATCTTTCCGATCCGGCCTACCGCCAGTTCTACCACACCGAAGCCCGGGTCCCCTACCTCCGCGGCAGAGACAGCTTCCTCTCCTACGACGATCCCCGGTCCATCGCCGAAAAGGCCGCCCTGGCCCAGGAGCTGGACCTTCAGGGCATCGGCTTCTGGGAGCTCTCTCAGGACAGAACGGCTGTGCTCATTGAGAGCGCCGTCGCCCAACTAAAGGGCGGTACCTTCTCCGATGTGCCAGCCGACGCCTGGTATGCCGCCGCCGTGGCCTTTGTCCAGGCGCGGGGCTGGATGACCGGCACCACCCCCGCCCGCTTCTCCCCGGAGCTGCCCGTCACCCGGGGCATGGCGGCCACCGTCCTCCACCGCATGGCCGGCTCCCCTGCAGCCGGGGACCGTGCCTTCCCCGATGTAGCCGAGGACGCCTACTGCCGTCAGGCCGTGGCCTGGGCGGCAGAGGCCGGCGTCGTACTGGGCTATGACGATGGCCGCTTCGGTCCGGAGGACCTGGTCACCCGGGAGCAGCTGGCCGCCCTGCTGTACCGCTATGCGAGCTTTCAGGGCTGGGACACCTCCGGCCGGGCCAGTCTCTCCGGCTATACCGACGCCGCGCTGGTGAGCCCCTACGCCAGGACCGCCGTGTCCTGGGCGGTGGACGCCGGCCTTCTTACCGGGCGCTCCGCCGCCGCGCTGGTCCCCGACGGCACCGCCAGCCGGGCAGAGCTGGCCGTGATCCTGGAACGATTTTCCCTGTGCCTTCCGACAGCCTGAGCCGACATGATAGAAAAAAAGCCGCAGGTCCGATGGCTCGGACCTGCGGCTTTTGACTTGGATTTACTTCACAACGGCGATGGCCTCAATTTCGATTTTGGCATTCTTGGGCAGGGCGGCCACGGCAAAGCAGGACCGCGCGGGACAGGGCTGGGGGAAGACAGCGGCATAGACCTCATTCACGGCGGCGAAGTCGGCGATGTCCGCCAGGAAGATGGTGGTCTTGACCACCTTCTCCACGGAGCTGCCGGCGGCCTCCAGCACGGCCTTCACGTTGGCCAGGGACTGCTTGGCCTGGGCGGCCACATCCTCGGGCATGGCGCCGGTGGCGGGGTCGATGGGCAGCTGACCGGACACGAAAACCAGTTCGCCGGTGGAGATGCCCTGGGAGTAGGGGCCGATGGCGGCGGGCGCCTGATCGGTCACGACGGGAGTTTTCACAGTGGATCGCCTCCAATAAAATATTGTTAATTCGATTATAATTTATTACATTTGATTTGTCAACCTATCTTTTGTATTGTGCTTTTGTCCCATCCGGTATAAAATAAAGGGGAATGAACCATATGCAGGCTTTTCCGCCGGAAAGGACGAGCGATCATGAGCAACCAAAGCAAGCTGTCGCCCTACCTCCCCATCGCGGCCTTCCTCAGCGCCGTGTGCGGGGACAGCTATGAGGTCATCCTTCACGACGTCTCGGAGCCCGAGTCTTCGGTGCTGGCCATCTTCAACGGCCATCTCAGTGGCCGGAAGGTGGGCGACCCCATGACTGAGCTGGCCAGGAGCCTGGTGCGGGAGAAGGTCTATCTGGAGCGGGATTTCGTCTCCAATTACGAGGGCCGGACCCGGAACGGCAAGCAGTTCGTCTCCTCCACCTACTTCATCAAGGAGGAGGGGGAGCTGCTGGGGCTCATCTGTGTCAACCACGACATCTCCGACCTCACCGCCCTCTCCAGCCACCTCCAAAACCTGCTCACCGCTTTCTCCGTCCCCGGCCAGCGCCCCGCCCAGGCCCCCTATACCGAAGAGCTGGACGACTCCATCCCCGGGCTCTCCTCCACCCTCATCCACAATACCGTCCTCCGGCAGGGGGTCCCCGCCGGACGGATGACGGCCCAGGAAAAGGAGGCCCTCATCGAGGCCCTGGACCGGCAGGGGGTCTTCTCCACCAAGGGATCGGTGGGACAGGCGGCCCGGGAGCTGGACATCTCCGAGCCCACGGTCTACCGCTACCTCCGCCGCATCCGAAACCGCTGAGCCGATATGAAACAGCCGCCGCGCTTCCGCCCAACACGGGCTGGAAGCGCGGCGGCTTGTTTTGTTTTCACTTGCTCATGCAAAGGTCTCCCGAATGACCCGGCAGGTCTTCTCATAGGCCCCGTCGATCTCGGGCATGAGGGCCATGGCGCCCGTCCAGTCCTCCGCCCGCAGCAGGGCCACCTGCGTGGCGAGCAGATCAAACAGGCCCGTCATGGACAGATTTCCGCACACGCCCTTCATGCTGTGGGAGGCGGCGACGGCCCCCTCCCGGTCTCCGGCGGCCTGGGCCTCCTTCAGTTTTCCATAGTTGGGATCGTCCAGGAATTTTTTCAAAAAACGCTCCAGCAACATCTCATTGTTCATGAAGCGGCCCAGAGCCCCCTGCACGTCGATGCCCACCGACTCCAGGCATTTCTGTTTTTCCTGATCCATTTCTTTCCGCGCCTCCTTCCCAGTTTGCTCACATTATAATACTGATTTCCCTTTGCCGCAAGCCCGAAGCGGCCTTCTCCCCCCTGTGCCGGGCAAAAAGGGCTCAGAAAAACTTCTCCAGATAGCCCATCACAAAGATGACCAGGACGATGAGGGGCAGGACGTAGGTGAAGTAGACCCGCAGCTTGGCGGGGAACCGGACCCCCTTGCCCTGGTCGGCCTCCTTCAGGAAGTTCTCATAGCCCCAGGCGTACTTTTTGGAGACCACGCAGAACAGCAGATAGAGCAGGGAGCCCAGGGGCAGCAGGTTCTGGGAGACGATGAAATCCTCCAGGTCCAGAACCCCGCTGCCCGGCCCAAAGGGCTGGAAGCCAGAGAGGACATTGAAGCCCAGCAGGCAGGGCAGGCTCAACAGGAAGATGAGGACCAGGTTGGCCCACACCGCCTTGCGCCGGGAGACCTGCCACCTGTCCATCCAGCAGGAGAGGATGTTCTCAAAGACGGCGGTAACAGTGCTCATGGCGGCAAAGGACATGAACACAAAGAAGAGAGCGCCCCAGAGCCGCCCGCCGGGCATCTCATTGAAGATGTTGGGCAGGGTGACAAAGATGAGGTTGGGACCGGAGTCGGGCTGGACTCCGAAGGCGAAGGCCGAGGGGAAGATAATGAGACCAGAAACGAAGGCCACGCAGGTATCCAGCACGGTGATGTTGATGACCTCTCCCATCAGGCTGCGCTCCCGGCCAATATAGCTGCCGAAAATGGCCATGGCGCCGATGCCCAGGCTCAGGGTGAAAAATGCCTGACCCATGGCGGCGTAGACGGCCTCACCCAGGCGGAAGTTGCCCTCGGCGTCGAACATCAGGTGCTGGAAGTTGGGCTTGAGGTAGAACTCCAGACCGGCGGCGGCCCCGGGCAGGGTGACGGCCCGGACGGCCAGCACCACCAGCAGACACAGCAGGCAGAGCATCATGGCCTTGTTGATCTTCTCCACGCCATTTTTCAGGCCCCGGCTGCAAATCAGCATGCCCAGCACCACCACCAGGGCCATAAAGACGGTCTGGAGCACCGGGTCGGCGGTGACAGCGCCAAACTCCGCGCCCACGCCGGCGGCGTCCAGCCCCACAAAGTCGCCCTTGAGCATCTTGACGAAGTAGAGGATGAGCCAGCCGGCGATGGTGGTATAAAACATCATGAGCAGGTAGTTGCCCGCCATGCCGAACCAGCCGTACCAATGCCACTTTGTCCCCTTGGGCTCCAGGACCTGAAAGGAGCACAGGATGCTCCTCTGGCTGGCCCGGCCCACGGAGAACTCCATGACCATGATGGGCAGACCCATGATGACCAGGAAAAACAGATACACCAGCACGAAGGCAGCGCCGCCGTACTGGCCCACGATATAGGGGAAGCGCCACACATTTCCAAGTCCAATGGCGCAGCCGGCTGAGATCAGGATAAAACCCAGCCGGGACGAAAACTTCTCTCTCTCCAAAACCTTGTTCCTCCAATTTCTCAAACAAATGGTCCAGACGCAAGGCGACGGGGCGTCGAGAGCGCCGGTCGGAAATGGGTGCCCCATGTCCGGCGTCCTCGACGGCCCGCCCGTCCTCACATATGTTCCGTTCAGTGTCCCGCCTTGAGCTTGGCCATGGCGGCCTTGGCGGCGTTCTGTTCGGCCTCCTTCTTGCTCCGGCCCTCGCCGGCGCCGATGGGGGCTCCATCCAGGTCCACCTCCACAGAGAAGACCTTGGCGTGGTCAGGGCCGCTCTCGCCCATCAGGCGATAGCTCAGCACCCGGCCGCTCTCCCGCTGCACCAGCTCCTGGAGGGCCGTCTTGAAGTCCCGGATGGCCCCCTCCTGTTCCCGCTCGTTGTTGGTCAGGATGAAGTGAGTGATGAGCTTCCGGGCGGAGCCGATGCCCCCGTCCAGGTACACGGCGGCGATGACCGCCTCCACGGCGTCCGCCTGGATGGAGGGCCGCTTCCGGCCGCCGCCGGCGTCCTCGCCCCGGCCCAGCTTGAGGTACTGCCCCAGCTCCAGCCGGGCGGCCACCTCCACCAGACTGTCCTCACAGACCAGGGCGGCCCGGGTCCGGGTGAGCTCCCCCTCCGGCATGTCCGGGTGGGCGCGGTAGAGGTGATCTGCCACCACCATTCCAAGCACGGAGTCCCCCAAAAATTCCAGTCGTTCGTTGCTGGTCTCCCCCCGGCTCTTGTTCTCGTTGGCATAGGAGCTGTGGGTCAGCGCGTTTTCCAGCAGAGAACGGTCCCGAAAGGTATAGCCCAGCTTTTCTTCCAGTTTTTCCATGTCTGTTCCACCTCCTTATACGCAAAGAGAGGCCCCGCTTGAGCGGGGCCTCCTGAGTAACGTCTGCTCAGGCGTCCAGCTTGTTCTGGAGATAGTTCACCAGGTCGCCCACGGTGGCGATGCCGGAGATATCCTCCTCGCTCATCTCGGACACGCCGAACTCCTCCTCCAGGGCCATGGAGAGCTCCACAATGTCCAGGGAATCGGCCCCCAGATCCTCGGCAAAGGTGGTGTCCATGGTGATGGTATCGGCCTCCACGGTGAACTGTTCCGCAATAAGGTCACACAGCTTCTCAAAAATCATTTACGATCGACTCCTTAAACAGGATTATTTACACACACATAATAGGGATATTTTCCCGTACTGTCAATAGGTTCTTTCAAATTTCCGTCTTGACGCCGCCATTGGGCTTCTCCAGACGCATGTGATCGATGTTTTCCGCCACGTCGTCGATGATGCCGGAGGAGGCAAAGAGGGCCGCCTGACGGATGGCATTCTTAATGGCGTAGTCGTCGGAGGAGCCATGGGCCTTGATGACCGGCTTGGAGATGCCCACCAGGGCGGTCCCCCCCACCTCGCCGGCGTCCATGAGCTTCTTGAAGCGCATCAGGCCGTCTTTGACGCACAGCGCGCCCAGCTTGGTGACGAAGCTCTTCTTGAACATAGCCTTGAGCTCCCGGGCCAGGAAGCCGCCGGTGCCCTCCATGGTCTTCAGGAAGATGTTGCCGGAGTAGCCGTCGGAGACGATGACGTCCACCTCGCCGTAGACCGCCTCCCGGGCCTCGATGTTGCCCACGAAGTTGATGCGCCCCTCCTGGCCGGCCTTGGTGAGGAGGGCGTGGGCCTCCCGCTGGAGGTCGGTGCCCTTGGAGGGCTCCGCGCCGATGTTCAGAAGGCCCACCTTTGGCTCAGGCCGGCCCAGGATGCGCTCGGCGTAGTAGGAGCCCATGAAGGCGAACTGGAGCAGGTACTCCGGGGTACACTCAGCGGTGGCGCCGGCGTCGATGAGGATGGCCCCGCCCTTTCCCGTGGGCACCACGGGGGCCAGGGCCGCCCGGCGGATGCCCTTGATCCGCTTGACCATCAGGGTGGCGGCGGAGAGGAGGGCCCCGGTGCTGCCGGCGGAGACGAAGGCATCCCCCTTCCCCTCCTTCAACAGGTTGAGCCCCACGGTGAGGGAGGAGTCCTTTTTCTCCTTGAAGGCGGTAGCCGGGTTGTCGCACATCTCCACCACCTGGTCGGCGTGGGCGATCTCCAGCCCGGCGGGCAGGGTGTCCATGCCGTCGTCCTTCAAACAGCGGAGGATGTCCTCCCCCCGGCCCACCAGGATGACCTCCACCCCCTGCTCCTTGATGGCCGCCACAGCCCCCCGGACGTTGCTCTGGGGGGCGTTGTCGCCGCCCATGGCGTCTACGATGATCTTCATGAGATCCCTCTTTTCTGCATTTTCATAAGTGACCGCGCCCTATGTTTCGGTATCCTCCGTCCGCAAGGGGCGCTGCTCGTCGGTCAGTCCCAGGAGATAGTCGGCGGTGATATTGTAATGTTCACACAGCTGGGCCAGTTTGGCAAGGGTCGTGGCACCGCGCCCATTCTCTATCTCTCCAACTTGATTCGGAGAAACCCCCAAGAGGGCCGCCAGTTCCTTTTGTGTCTCCTTTGCCCCTTTGCGCAGCTTCCTTAATCGGAGTCCAAATAACTCGTTATGGTACATGGCGTCCCCCTTGACAATCCCAATAAAACCATGTATATTAAAGACATGGTTTTATTGGGGGTATTTCCGATGCTTGACTTTCCGTATCGTTTTCTTCCTCCCTGCGCCCAAGGAGATAATCGGCGGAGACGTTATAGTGCTCACAAATGGCGCAAAACCGCTCCAAAGTCGTGGTTTTTGTCCCCTTTTCCATCTCGCTCACCTGATTGGTGGAAACTCCGATGGATTGGGCCAGCTGAGCCTGTGACTCACCGGCCTTTTTCCTCAGCTCCCGGAGCCGAGCACGAAATATACCCCGATCAAACATATAATCTCCTTGGTGGTTAATCTTTTAGATGATATTATATATTCACCTAAAAGATGATGCACATAGAAGGCTATTCTCCTGTCACACTTGTTTTCTCCGTGAGCCCAAGGAGGTAGTCAGCAGACACCTCAAAAAAGACGCAGAGGTCATACAGCCGGGCCATAGAAGTAGCTGAGTTACCCTTTTCCATGTCACCCACCTGCGTACTGGTAATGCCCATCGCCTTACCTAGCTGGGATGCTGTCATACCTTTTTCCTCTCGCAAACGGTGAAGTCGGGTACCAAATATTTTTTTGTCAAACACAGCAATTCCCCCTTGCGTTTTCAGATTTAATCTGATATCCTGTATTCAGATTAAATCTCATATTTGTGAGGTGTTTCCGATGCTTGACTATATCCATGAACTCTATCTGCTGGAGAGCGAGAGCAACCGTCTCCCCTTCCGGGAGGAGGGGGACTACCGGGCTGTCTCGCTGGAGCTGGACCGTTGCTGCACCCAGATCCAGACGGCCATGGGCGGCGCGTTTTTTGAGGCATACTACGACCTGCTGGCCCAGCAGAGGGACCTGGAGGGCCTGGCCTGCTTCCGCCACGGCTTCCGTCTGGCGGCGCGGCTGCTGGGGTAAACGCCACAGCCCCACCCCGTCATCCTGAGGCGCAGCCGAAGGATCCGTCATCCCCGTCCCCTCTGCGCGAAAAGAAAGCGGATTCTTCGCTTCGCTCAGAATGACCAGGGAAAACATAATGACGGGGGAAAACTGCGTCATCCTGAGGCGCAGCCGAAGGATCCGTCACCCCCGTTCCTCTCTGCGCGAAAAGAAAGCGGATTCTTCGCTTCGCTCAGAATGACCAGGGAAAACAGAATGACGGAGGAAAACTGCGTCATCCTGAGGCGCAGCCGAAGGATCCGTCATCCCCGTCCCCTCTGCGCGAAAAGAAAGCGGATTCTTCGCTTCGCTCAGAATGACCAGGGAGAACAGAACGACGGGGGAATAAAATGCTGGGGAAAAAGAATGGTGAGTGGAAGGGTTCAGACCTCCAGCCCCGCCAAAATCTCCAGCGCCCGGCGGCTCAATTCGGCATTTTTATTGCGCTTGCCCTTTACCTTGTAGCCCAGGGGCGGGATGATGCCGAAGTTCACATTCATGGGCTGGAACTGCTCCACCGTCTCATTGGAGACATAGAGGGCCAGCGCGCCCAGAGCGGTCTCCTGGGGGAAGTCCACCGGGGGCCTGCCCTGGAGCCGCCGGGCCAGCTCCACCGCCGCCACAAAGCCGGAGGCGGTGGATTCCACATAGCCCTCCACCCCGGTGATCTGTCCGGCAAAGCAGATGCGCGGGTCGGCCTTGAGCCGGTAATACCGGTCCAGCAGCTTGGGGGAATTGAGGTAGGTGTTCCGGTGCATGACCCCGTAGCGGACAAACTCGGCGTTTTTCAGCGCCGGGATCATGGAGAAGACCCGCTTCTGCTCCGGCCACTTCAAATGGGTCTGAAAGCCCACCAGATTGTAGATGGAGCCCTGGGCGTTGTCCTTTCGGAGCTGCACCACGGCGTAGGGCTCCTTCCCCGTTTGGGGGTCCTTCAAGCCCCGGGGCTTGAGGGGGCCGTACCGCAGGGTATCCACCCCCCGCCGGGCCATGACCTCCACCGGCATACAGCCCTCGAAGACGTTCTGGTCCTCGAAGCCGTGGACCTCCGCCGCCTGGGCGGTGGTGAGGGCCTGCCAGAAGGCGGCGTACTCGGCCTCACTGAGGGCGCAGTTCACATAGTCCGCTGTGCCCTTGTCGTACCGGGAGGCGAACCAGGCATGGTCCATGTCCAGGCTCTCAAAGGTCACCAGGGGGGCGGCGGCGTCAAAAAAGCTCAGGTAGTCGGCGTGGACCTTCTCCTGGATGGCCGCCGCCAGGGCGTCCGAGGTGAGGGGGCCGGAGGCCAGGATCACGTTCTCCCCCTCCGGGATGGCGGTCACCTCCCCCTCCGTCACGGTGATGAGGGGGTGGCTCCGGATGCGCTCGGTGACGGCCCGGCTGAACCCCTCCCGGTCCACCGCCAGAGCGCCGCCGGCCTCCACCCGGTGCTCGTCGGCACAGGCGAGGATGAGGGAGGAGCACCGCCGCAGCTCCTCCTTCAACAGCCCCACGGCGTTCTCCAGCTGGTCGGAGCGCAGGGAGTTGGAGCACACCAGCTCCCCGAAGTCCGGGCTGTGGTGGGCGGGGGTCATCTTTTGGGGCTTCATCTCAAAGAGCGCCACCGGGATGCCCCGCTGGGCCAGCTGCCAGGCGGCCTCGCTCCCCGCCAGGCCCGCGCCGATGATTTTTACTGGTTGCATGGTCCCATCCTTCCCCGTCCGGGGCTCACGCCTCGTCCCCGTCGGTCTTTTTCGCCGCTGTCTTCTTGGCGGCGGTCTTCTTGGTCGTGGTCTTGGCCGTCGCGGCCTTCTTGGCGGCGGGCTTTTTTGCCGCTGCCGCCTTGGCAGTCGTCTTTTTCTCAGCGGGCTTTTTCTCCGCAGCAGTCTTTTTGGCGGTGGTCTTCTTGGCCGCCGTCTTTTTTGTCGTCTTCTTCTCGGCGGTCTCCTCCGCCGGAGCGCCCTCCCCCTCCTTGGGCTCGGCGGCCTTTTTCTTGTAGCCGCCCCGCTTGTCCTCGGGGGTGAAGTTGCCGCAGCCGGGATTGATGCAGAAGGGCTTCTTGAAGCCCCGGCCCGACTTTTTGAACATGGTCCAGCCGCACTCGGGGCAGTTGTCCTTCACCGGCACGTCCCAGGTCATAAAGTCGCACTGCGTGGCCTTGCTGCCCTCCTTGACCACGTTGAACTCGCAGCCGTAGTAGGTATAGCCCCGCTTGGAGGTCTTTTTCAAAATGCGCCCGCC
Source organism: Intestinimonas sp. (assembly GCF_026169115.1). GTDB lineage: Bacteria > Bacillota > Clostridia > Oscillospirales > Oscillospiraceae > Intestinimonas. The sequence continues at coordinate 20,976 of NZ_JAPFEA010000028.1, forward strand.
GCACTTGGGGCATTTGCCCGGCATCTCCACCACGATGGGCTGGGTGAAGGTACACTCCGGGTAGCCAGGGCAGGCCAGGAACCGGCCGAACCGGCCCGATTTCACCACCAGCTGCCGGCCGCACACCGGGCAGATCTCCTCGCTGACCTCGTCGGGGATCTTGATGCGCTCCTGGTCCTGCTCGGCCTGCCGCAGCTCCTTTTCAAAGTCGCCGTAGAAGCTGCCCAGCAGGTCCTTCCAGTTCTCCCGGCCCTCCTCCACCTGGTCCAGACGCTCCTCCATCCTTGCGGTGAAGGTGGTGTCCACGATGTCGGGGAACTTGTCCTTCATAAGGCCGGTGACCACCTCGCCCAGGGGGGTGGTGCGCAGATACTTGCCCTCCTTCACCACATACTCCCGGTCCAGGATGGTGGAGATGGTGGGGGCGTAGGTGGAGGGGCGGCCAATGCCCTTCTCC